>NZ_JAMQJY010000001.1:2131599-2436113 GCF_023703085.1 Alkalicoccobacillus plakortidis
CATAAATAAGTAAATCATAAGGTAAACTTGATCCAAGAAACTCGGTAATAAAGCTAGCTTGCTCTGAAGAACCTCTAATCAGAAATCCTAGTCCAACTCCAATTACAATCGAGAGAACTTGAAGTAGCGCCACTCCAAGCAATCCCGATAATCTTTCCGAACATTTGAACAATCGGGTGAACACTTGAGACCAAGATCTCCATTACGCGAGATGATTTCTCTGTGGCAACTTCTGTAGCAATCATGGTTCCATACATAATAACTGAAATATAGATGACAAAAGAAGAACATACACGATTGCTTGAGCTTGAAAGGTTTCTTCTTCTGTTCGATCAGGAGTTAATGATGAAGCTGCTGATTCCGTATCAAAGGAAATTGGAGCATAAATGTCTGCAAGCTCTGCTTCATCAAGCCCAAGCTCTAGTGTTGCAAGTGACTCTTTTACTCTTTGCACGGTTGTTTCAACATCATTTGCGACTGATGAACTCACATCCTCCGCATAAAGCAATGCTGAAAGTTGTCCCGTCTCTTCCTCGGATGACAGGCTTAACACATAATCAGTACCGGCTTCCTCTAATATGTCAGCTTGGTTCTCCAACAAGTGTTGACTCATTTGTTGCTTCATAGTCCTCTGACCCCGAAAGCTCTGCTACAACAACGTCGGTCACATCCTCTTGATCTCCAACAACTACGATCGTTTGTGGTCCTTCATCTCCGCCTGAGAATGCATCAAAGATTCGATCAATATTAATGGCACCAGCAATAAAAACGATCGTAATAAGTGTCGTAATAATAAACGCCTTTGTCTTTAAGCGATTGGATAATGTGTGTAAGGTCACTGTCCAAAAATTATTCATAAGTGGTACCCACCTTCTCGACAAAAATATCGTGTAAGCTTGGTTCTTCTACTTCAAATCGTTCCACAAAGCCTTTTTCTGTTATAAGAGCAAACAATGTTTTGGCAATCTCCATTCCCTCAACTTGAATACGCGCTCCATTTGGGTTCGATTCGTACTTCGTTACACCCGGTTGATCTTTAAGGAAATCCAGAGAATAATCAGCACGTATGACCACATTTTTCTTGCCAAAGTCTTGTTTGATTTCTTTCAGCTTGCCATGAACAACAGGACTACCTTTATGCATGATACATAAGTGCTCACACAACTCTTCCACATGCTCCATCCGGTGACTAGAAAAGACAATGGTTGCCCCTTCATTTTTTAACTCATTCACTGCTTTTTTTAGCAAATCAACATTTAGAGGATCCAGGCCGCTAAAAGGTTCATCTAAAATAATTAGCTCTGGACGATGCAACACAGCAGCGATAAATTGAATTTTTTGTTGATTCCCTTTAGACAATTCTTCGATCTTTTTTGTCTCATATTCCGGCACCTTAAACTTCTCAAGCCAGTCTTTCATGGAGCTTATGATCTCTGCTTTTTTCATGCCCTTTAGGCGTCCTAGATACAGCAGTTGTTCTCTTACTGTTAGCTTTGGATATAAACCTCGTTCCTCAGGTAGATAGCCAATGATGCTTGTGCGACTATAATCAATCTTTTTTTGATCCCACGTAATTTTCCCTTCAGAAGGCTCTAACAGACCAAGCATCATTCTAAAAGTTGTGGTTTTTCCCGCTCCGTTAGCTCCAAGCATGCCAAACATTTCACCTTTTGGTACTTGAATCGTTAAGTCGCTTACTGCATTAAACTGACCAAATCGTTTTGTTACATGATCAATGGATAAACTCATACGCTCAACTCCTTATTATTCTTCCAATTTTGTTCGTAAAATGTCCGCGATACCTACAGCTTGAATTTGTTGGATCTCATAGCGCTGATCAGTAAGCATTTGTTCTGTTAATTCACGATCCTCAGATAATAGCATGGATGTTTTACCTGTTGTTTGGACTTTTTTCACTCCTGGAATACTTGCCAGACCGGGCGCATGTTCCACCCACATATACGCATATTGTTCAGTAAGCTGGTCTTTTTCAAAAGGACCATCTAATGCTCCTTTTTTTAGAAAATGAATGTAATCAGCCATTTCACCAACCTCACTAGGTGTGTGTGTTGAAAATAAAATCGTACGCTGCTCATCCTGCTCTAAATAGGTGATCCACTCTTTTTTTAACTGCTCCTGGCCACTAATATCAACCCCAGCTAAAGGTTCATCCATTACGAGTAGCTTGGAGGGGCGTGCAAGGGCAAGGGCTGTCATCGCCTTCTTTTTCATACCAACAGAGAATGTATCGAGCTTTTTCTTAAGAGGCAGTTCAAACTCAGATACGAGTCTGTTGAACAATTTTTCGTCCCAATTTGTATATGCTGCCATTTCAAGACGAGCGATCTCTTTTAATGAAAAATACGAGTGAGGTCCTAACTCTTGTGGCATATAGGAAAGCTTTTGTTTCCATCGTTCTTCAGGCTCTAACCCATTAAACCGATTAATTGTTCCAGAATCCGTACGAATCATACCTGCAATCAGATGAAACAGCGTCGTTTTTCCTGATCCATTATTGCCGACAAATACATGAATGCTTCCAGGCTCGATATCCATCGACTCTATTTGAAGAATCTGTTGCGACCCAATGTTCTTTTGTACGTGTGATAATGTTAATGGTTTCATGTGCCCCTCCTATTTTTTTAGTAATTCTTTAAAGAGCTTAACTAGATCCGCATCCGAATAATTATGTTGTCTACCCGTATGGATCGCATGCATTAGTCCTCGCTCCACTGTCTCTACTTTTGCTAACTGCCTCGCTCCTGTATCAATATCTGCAACAAACGTCCCTTTTCCCTGCAAGGTTCGGATCAATCCCTTCTCTTCAAGATTGTGGTATGCACGCTTTGTTGTTATCACACTACAGGCAAGATCCTTCGACAATACTCTAATAGAAGGAAGACTTGAACCCTGCTCCAAATGCCCCGAAACAATTAACGCCTTAATTTGTTCTTCAATCTGATGATAAATCGGAGAACGGCTTGATTCATCAAGCTGTATAGGAAGCTTCATTCGGCTACCTCCTTTTGCTTACACATGGTAATCAGCCTTGCGCATGTAGTGTTTCATATAATAGACAGTCAAAACAATCGTAATAATTAAGATAACTAATGCTATGGATGAGGCAATGACGGGATGAAACACCGTATAATAAAATATCTCAGAGACAATGCCTGGTCCAATAAATTGATTAAAAGCCCATACAACCGTTACAAATACTAAGAAAGAGAGCGTATTAAAAATCCATAGATACTTTTTAGAGTATCTTGCTCCCGCCTCTCCCATCACACTCACACACGCTATTACAATTGTCAGGACATTCCAAACAAATAACCATGCAGGTAATGAAATAAGTTCTTTAAAATCACTTGGTGCTAAAAAATATACGATAAGCATGATGGTCGTTTGAACAATAACATTAATGACTAAAAATAAAATCAATCTCGCTTTAATGATTGTATTCATTGAGAAAGGCATCACCTTAAGTAAGACCTGAATCGGGGCAACGTACAAATCGCCTTTTACGAACGAAAGATAAAATGGTTTACTTCTAACGCCTATATGAAGAAACAAACTGATTGGCAAGATTAAAAAATCCATAACCCACTTTGTTCCCGGTTCAATTAAGACTGAACTTATTATAATGATTGAAAAAAACATAAATAAAATAAACAGAAAACCATTTTGCAATTTCATATTCCTCAACTCAAACATCATCAGCTCTTTCACTTGCTGTTTCTCACTCACTATATACCCTCCTACTGTTTATGTGTGTATATCTTTATATACAGTATAACAGTGTATATAAAAAATGTGCAAGTATTTTTTGCAGATGTACATATTCGATCTGTTGGATTCATACAGTTAAAGGGATGGTGATTGGGTAATACGAAGTTAAACGGAGGTGTACGATGGCCGTTATAAAAGCGTCTTCAAGCGATATTGATGTGTTGGCTCGACTAATGAGGGCAGAGGCAGAGGGTGAAGGGGAACAAGGTATGCTGATGGCCGGAAATGTAATGGTGAACCGCGCAAGAGTTCGGTGTTTAGATTTTTCAAACGTAAATACCATTCCGCAAGTAGCCTTTCAATCTCCTGGTGGGTTTGAAGCTGTTCAAAAAGGTTATTTCTATCAACGTGCTCGTGAACGTGACAAACGTTTGGCTAGGCGATTAATTAACGGTGAGCGGTTTTATCCAGCAGATAATGCCTTGTGGTTTTTTCGACCTGGAGGAGATTGTCCTGCGACTTGGTATGGCCAGGTGAATTCAGGAAGGTATAAGTCGCACTGCTTTTATATTCCAACACAAGAAGATTGTACAGAAGTTTATAATACGTTCTAATCAAAAAAGGAGTGAGCTAACGTGTATCAGCAGCCTTGGAATTATAATTATCAAGCGAATGGTTATTATGATCAGTATTACCGTCAACAGCCTCAGCAAGGTCAAGGGCAAGGACAGCCAGCACCTTACTTCTCGGCTCAGAACTATCAGACTCCTGGATTTGCACAGCAAGCTCAGGCTGGTGCTACACCTGCAGAAGGGGGCTCCTCTCTGCCTATTGAGCAATCGTTTATCGAAAATATTCTTCGGTTAAATCGCGGGAAGAATGTGATTGTTCATCAAACGTTTGAAGGCAATGATGAGTGGGGTGCTCGTGTGTTCCGCGGGCGGCTTGAGGAAGCTTGGACGTGATCATATTATTGTTAGCAACCCGGAGACGGGGGAGAGTTATCTTTTGTTAATGGTTAATTTGGATTGGGTGACATTTGATGAACCGATTACGTATTCATATCCATTCGGACAGCAAGACTCTTCGGATATCGGTACTTATTCGCCACGATAAACAGATAAAAAAATTTGATATTAAAAGAGAAGACTAACGATCCTTTCAATAGGGACGTTAGTCTTTTTGATTTTTGGAATTGATTAGCGTATGGAGATTCTGCAATCTCACCGCTACCAGGATGGGCGGCACGCTTTCCGTGGGCGGGCGTTGAACTAAATCGGCTACGCCGTTTCATTTCAACCCTGCCCGTAAATCCCACCGGAGTCGGCCTGCCCATCCCGTCCGCTAGTACGAGCGTCTAAACTTTTAACAGATTGTTACTGATGTGTTTGTTTAGTTATCTAAATCAAAGTTAGTATTTGGTGTGTAATCTAATATGTTAAAACAACCACAAACTCCACATTCCAAATAAAGCAAGAAAATACTTTTAAAAACATAATGAATAATACAAGAAAACACACTAGATTATCCATTATCTAACGTGATGAGACGAGCATTATTACCTTAGATTAGAAAAGCGAGATCTTTAATATCGTTTATCAAGTCTAGTTTGTACATATGCCTGTAGAGGCTCCATGTCAAAATCGACTTCCTTCTCTACTCCATTTTTAATATTCATTTGCATGGTGTCTTGCAGTTATTGCATTTCTCTGTTTCACCTACAAGACAATATAGTGTCCGAACAAAACAAACGACGAAAAATCCATACAACTGGACCGTTCGTCGTTTTGTTTTTTATGTGAGGCCTGATCTTTTGCCTCTTCCTTATAAGGACCTCACGGCAAATGTGCCTAGTAGGATCCAGCCTATGATAAATGCTAGGCCTCCGATTGGTGTGATGGCACCGAGTTTTGTAATGCCTGTTAGAGCCATGACGTAGAGGCTACCGGAAAAGAAGATGATTCCAATAAGGAAGGCCCATCCTGCTCCTGTTAATAACGATGAGGATGTCATCTTCATACCTGCTAGGGCAACAGCTATTATGCCGAGGCCGTGAATCATGTGGTATTGCACACCTGTTTGGTAATTTTTCATCATACGTTCTGAGATTCTAGGTTCTAATCCATGAGCACCAAATGCCCCAATACCTACTCCTAGAGCCATTACGATGCTTCCGATTAACAAGAATAATTTAACCATATGTACAACTTCCTCTCTTCTCTTACATCGTTTCTTTCTAATAGAGTATCATACCTTCTATAGGCAATAATTCATAACGCGAAACTGTCATCGAATCCTCATTTCTATTAGTATAGAAGAATGGAGGTGTTTACATACATATGAATAACGTGACCGTGCGCCCTTATACACTAGCTGATTATCAGGCCTTATTACAAATACAAAAAGAAGCGTTTCCTCCACCATTCCCTTCAGAGCTTTGGTGGCAAGAAGCGCACATTCAAAGCCATGTCGATACGTTTCCCGAGGGTGCATTACTAGCCGAGGTGAACGGAGTTGCTGCTGGATCTGCCACCTCACTCCTTGTAGATTATGATGGCAAGGACCACACTTGGGATGAAATCTCTGACTTGGGATTTATCCGGCGCAGTCATAAGCCAAGTGGCGATAGCTTATATGGAATTGACCTTTGTGTCAGGCCCAGTATGCGTGGACAAGGGGTCGCTCAAGCTTTATATGAAGCACGTAAACAAACGGTACGCGACTTTAAACTAAAGCGATTTATCGCGGCATGTCGCATTCCAGGCTACCATCACCACGCCGAAGAACTGTCAGTACAAGAGTATGTGCAATCAGTTCAAATGGAAACACTTAAAGATCAGGTCTTAACATTTATGCTTAAGCAAGGCTTAAACCCGATCTCCATTCTTCCTAACTATGTTGAAGATACAGAGTCACTTGACTACGCTGTTTTAGTTGAATGGTTGCGATAGCTAGTTTTGATCACGGCGTAGCTTTTTTAAGACCATAATATCAATGAGGAGCTGACATTTAAGATTAAAGTTATCAAAGCGGATAGCAGTCAGCTCTTGAATTTGTTTCAGACGGTACGACAAGGTATTCGGGTGGATAAACAGCTGTTCTGAAGCTGCTTTTACTCGGCAATTATTAATTAAATAGAGTTCAATTGTTTTAATAAATTCTGTTTGGCTGACTGCGTCTTTTCGTTCAAGAATTAGAAGATCTGGATTTTGATAACCTGTTTCTACTTGAATGTGAGAAAACGTCTCCAAATACCTAAACATGCCAAGCTGCAAAAATTCTCTGCGGTCCATAGGTTGATCCCCAAGCATCTCTGCAACGTTAATAACCTGTAGCGATTCTTGATAACCCCTGGCTAGTTCACCTAAATTTAAACAAGAGCGGCTAATACCCATCCACATCTCGGCATATTCCTCGTCACTGACCTCGTGCCTTAGAGCTTTGAGCATACTTCTAATGGTAAAAGGGGTCGGATACTCACCTGTTAATACAATAATTTGACCTTTATGCGTTAACACATAGCTATTCGGCAAAGCTATTTTACGTAGTGCCTCTGCCCTTTTAGGAAGTGGTGCTTCTTTTGCTTGTGATATCACTGTGACAACAAGATGTCGTGTATAAGGAATGCCTTCTTGCTGCGCTAGTTCCTGCAATTTTTGTTTTGATGAGATGGTGTTACCAAGTGCCGCTTGATACACTCGGTCTGCTGTTTCACTTTTTGCGAGCTTAAGAACATGGCTCTCATACATAATTTGTGCAAGATGATTAACGGACGCTTCAAAAAATTGCAGCTCCGTGTCTGTTAATGCCTGCTGATGCTCCTGAATCCATATGTATCCTTGGATTTCTCCTTTGTATCGAATCGTTTTGACAATCCTAGCGTTAAGACCTATTTCTTCAATCTGTCCTACAGTAAAACGCTCTTCACTCTCTTGTAACTTTTCGATGATTCCGCACTCTAAGAACTTATCATATATGTGTTGTGGACATTTTTTCGAGAATATCGTCTGTTGATTAGCTAGATCGAATTGGTGTATATGGTAGGAATGATAAGCGGCTAATGAAAAATCTGCACTTTCAAGAATAACTGGTCGCTTTAGTTCCCTACTCGTACAATCAATAATTTCTCCAATCTCAGATAAAGATTCAAGCTGTTTTAGAGGCTTGTCCATACCCAACATCCTCCTGCACCGTTTTTACCCCTATCATACTTGTATTATGACTAGTTGTATAGAGATTAGCACAGCAAAACCCCCAAGAATCACTTGAGGGTTTTACACGGTTTACGAAAGTCTTTTTACTTCATCAAATTGCTCAACTGTTTTTGAAGTCGGTGCTGCGGTTAACAAACTCACTGCATAAATCATGATGACACTGACAATAAAACCAGGGATCAGCTCATACAGATTTTCCGATAATCCAATTCTGCTTGAAAAATCAAATTGAGACCAAATGACAACAACGACCGCCCCTGATATGATACCTGCCAATGCTCCCCATGTATTCATTCTGCGCCAGAATAGGCTAAGTAGTACAACAGGGCCAAATGATGCACCAAATCCAACCCAAGCATAACTTACCATGTCTAAAATGGAGCTTGGTTGCACCCACGCAATACTTAGCGCAAAAGCTGTAATGATAAATACCGCTATTCTTCCTACTGCCACCAGCTCTTTTTCCGAAGCTTGGCGTCGGAAAAAGGTTTTGTACAAGTCGTCTGTCAACGAACTAGATGTCACTAATAGTTGTGACGAAACGGTACTCATAACCGCAGCTAAAAGTGCCGCAAGAATAAATCCAGTAATAATTGGATGGAATAAAATATTTCCTAATTGAATAAAAATTGTTTCTGGATCGGCAATTTCCATCCCTTGCTGTGCATAATAAGCAAGGCCAATCATTCCAGTGAAAACTGCGCCTAATAGTGAAATAATCATCCAGCTCATCCCAATGTGCCGTGCTTTTTTAGCTCCTTTAGACGTAGTCAAAGCCATAAAGCGAACAATAATATGCGGCTGACCGAAATAGCCTAATCCCCATCCAAGAAATGAGATAATACCTATTGCACTCATACCGGTAAATAAATTTAACATACTGGGATCAATTGCACGAACTTCACTTACTGCCTCAGTTGGTCCTCCTAATGTAATCAGAGTCACAATTGGTACAAGAACCAAGGCAACCATCATAATCATACCTTGCACAACATCTGTCCAGCTAACAGCCAAAAATCCTCCAACTAGCGTATAGACAAGCGTGACACCAACTAATACTAAAATACCTGTTGTATAGTTCATATTGAGTACATTTTCAAATAGTACTCCACCAGCAACCATACCTGAAGCAATATAAAAGGTAAAAAAGATTAAAATGACAAGACTTGAAAAAATCCGTAATACTCTCGTTCGATCACCAAAGCGATTCTCAAAATAACCAGGGATGGTAATCGAGTTATTCGCAACCTCTGTAAAAGTTCGCAAGCGTGGCGCCACATATAACCAATTTAAGTAGGCACCTAACGATAGTCCAATCGCAATCCAAGCTGCACGAAATCCTTCATCGAATATTGCACCCGGCAGTCCCATAAGCAGCCAACCACTCATGTCTGACGCCCCTGCACTAAGTGCCGCAACACCTGGTGTTAATCCTCTTCCACCCAGCATGTAATCTGAGTGCGATGACGTACGCTTATAGGCATAATAGCCAATCAATAGCATCGCCACCATATACACAACAATCGATCCAGTTAAATATCCGTTCACATAACCCCTCCAATACAAAATTCCCAACTAGTGTAACAAAAAATGAGGCGGAATAAAAACCGCCCCATCATGTATACCCGTATTTAGTATGTTTCACTCACTGTTTTTGCATTCATGTGCAAAGTTAGGTAATCTGGCCCACCTGCTTTTGAATCGGTCCCAGACATTTTGAACCCTCCAAATGGATGATAACCAACAATAGCACCTGTGCAATTACGATTAAAGTATAGATTTCCTACATGGAATTCTTGCTTAGCACGTTCAATGTGAGCACGATTGTTCGTAATAACAGCTCCTGTTAAACCATATTCCGTATTATTTGCCACCTGAAGCGCCTCATCAAAGCTTGAGACCTTAGAGAATGCAAGGACTGGTCCAAAAATTTCTTCCTGCATGATACGTGCTTCAGGATCAACATCAGCAAAGATCGTTGGTTGGATAAAGAAACCTTTGGAGTCATCACCCGTTCCTCCACTGACTAAACGACCCTCGTCTTTGCCAATTTCAATGTAACCCATGATTTTTTCATAAGAAGCAGCATCAATGACAGGACCCATATACGTTGAGTGTTTCTCAGGATTTCCTGTTGTTTGTTCCTCTGTAATCTCAATCACTCGTTTTAACACTTCATCATACACGTCTGCATGTACTACCGCTCTTGATCCTGCCGAGCACTTTTGACCTGCAAATCCAAATGCTGATGCGAAAATAGACTGAGCCGCAAGCTCAACATCTCCGTCTTTATCTACAACTACAGTGTCCTTGCCACCCATTTCAGCAATCACTTGCTTTAGATGCTGCTGTCCAGGATGTACAACGGCCGCGCGTTCAAAAATACGCGTTCCAACTTCACGTGACCCAGTAAAAGTAATAATACTTGTTTTCGGATGATCAACAAGTGTGTCCCCTACCTCAGATCCACTACCAGGAACAAAGTTAATCACTCCGTTTGGCACGCCTGCCTCCTCTAAAACCTCAACAAAACGAGCGGCAATGATAGGAGTTGCACTAGCTGGCTTTAGAACAACCGTGTTCCCCGTTACAAGAGGAGCTACTGTAATACCTGCCATGATCGCAAATAAGAAGTTCCAAGGTGGAATAGACACCGTTACACCAGTTGGCGTGTAGATATATTGATTGTATTCCCCTTCACGGCTAGTAATTGGTTTTCCATTTGCAAGTTCAATCATCTGTCTTGCATAATACTCCAAGAAATCGATTGCTTCCGCTGTATCAGCATCTGCTTCCTTCCAAGGTTTACCCGCTTCCTTCACAAGCAACGCCGAGAACTCATGCTTCTGACGACGAACAATCGCCGCTGCACGGAATAAAATATTTGCACGCTCTTCCGCTTTTGTATATCTCCATGATTCAAAAGCTGTAGCTGCAGACTCAATCGCCTTCTCTGCTAACTCTTTTGTTGCTTTTGATACACTTCCGATCACTTCGTCTTTTTTAGCGGGATTGTAAGAAACAATCTTGTCTTCTGTAATAATTCGCTCCCCATTAATAACAAGCGGATAATCTTTTCCAAGCCATTCCTTGTTTACGGTTTTAAGAGCTTTCTCAAATGCTTGCTGGTTTTCTTTTACACTGAAATCTGTAAATGGCTCATGTCTATAAGGTGTAGTCATTTTATCGTCCCCTTAGCTTATTTTTTGGTTAATCCCTTTAATGCAAAACTAATATTAGAAGGCTTTTCTGCTAACCTTCTCATGAAGTACCCGTACCAATCATCCCCGTAAGGCATATAAATTCGTACATTGTACCCTTCATTCTTTAGGACCTGCTGTGTTTTTGTACGCATCCCATAGAGCATTTGGAATTCAAATTGATCCTTTGCAATTCCGTCTTCCTTCACCAATTGCTTAGTGAATTCAACCATCTCATCATCATGAGTCGCAATCGCTGTATAGTTGCCACCTTCAAGCTGCTTACGGATGAGCTTTTTGAAATTTTCACGAATATCTTCTTTCTCTGTATGAGCGACTTGAGCAGATTCCTTATACGCACCTTTGACTAAGCGGATAAATGGCTGCAGTTCATTTAAATCTTGCAAATCTGCCTCTGAACGGTACAAATATGCTTGAATCACCGTACCAATTTGTTCATATTGCTGCTTTAATTCTCGAAAAAGCTCAAGCGTCGCTTCACATCTTGACTCATTCTCCATATCAATTGTGACTAAGATGTTATGGGCAGAAGCAACTTTCATAATCTCGTGCATATTCTCTCGTACTAGATTCATATCAATATCCAGTCCAAGAGAAGTAAGTTTGACCGACACTTGTGTTTGAAGATTCTTTGCTGCAATCGTTTCAATCGTACGTATACATTCCTGTGTACGTTCACGCGCAACTTGTTCATCCATCACAAACTCACCTAAATGATCCACGGTTACTTGAATGCCATTTTTATTCAATTGTTGAATGTGCTTAATGGATGAATCAAAATCAATTCCTCCAATAATGTTTCCGGTGGCAATTGATTTGCCCCACCTTTTAGCCATAAAATTTAATCCACGATTTTTAGACAAAAATAAGAAAAAGTCTCTGCTCAAAGCGTCCATCCAGAACACCTCATCCTTCACTGTTACTACTCTTATTTTACGTGATTAAAATTTATCTTAGCAATATTCTAACAATACAACGTTTTCATATAAATATTGTGGATTACACACAAAGATTATTTTGTGTGTAAGATCCGATGACATGAGGGATTGATAAAAGAAAAAATAGTAGTGGTTGTTCTATAATAGCTGTTTCGATTTCGCTTTCGAAAGTTGAGGCTACCGCGGACAGACTTTGAACTAAACTGGCTTTGCCAATTCAATTCAATAAGTCTGTTTATCCCGCAGATGTCGGTCCGTAAATTTCGTCCGCTAGCTTTAGGATAGATGATTCATAGTGGGAATAAAGTCAATTAAAAATCAAAGAGGCTACCTGGTTTCTCTTTTTCTTCTTGAACGATTGGGGTAGATGTTGTTGGGACAGTAGGTTTTTCGGAGTTTGTTGGCAACGAAGCTGTAGATACGTGAGTTGGACTAACTTTTAGTAATCGACAATATCCTTCTATCACCGATGTGTACTCTCGAATGGCTTGTTGATCTTGTTGCTTGATTGCCTGCTTTAGTAAGTTAAGCTGTTCTTCCATATTTTTCACTACATGCTCTGCAGAAATATTCATCGTGCTCACCTCTTTCATCATTAGTTTAGCACAAAAAAAGGACTGCCCAAAGATCTGGACACTCCTATGCTCAACCGTCTGAAGACATAATTGCTTTTATTCCTGCGATGTTAATTCCTTTTTCAATATAAGCTTTCACCGTGTTCAACCGCTCAATATCAAATAATGAAAACATACGCTGATTTCCTTCATTACGATCAGGCTTTACAAGCCCCTGCTCCTCATAATAACGGATTTGCCTTGCCGATAAATCCGTCATCTCCATTACTACACGAATAGGGAAACATGCTTGTCTAGGCGGGATGTCATGACTCACAACCCTTTCCTCCTCTGTATATATACTCTGATGTTAACAACCTTTTTCTACTTACCTTTAGCTAAGTGTACATACACATCTCGTAATGAATGGAAGCCCAGTGACTCTGCCTTTACAACATTTTCACGCCATAGCTTAGCAGCAAGAACCGCATCTGACATAGCATGATGTCGATTACTTGTTTTAATGTTGTAATAAGCACAGCATTCATCAAGAGTAACCAACTCTTGATCAGGTGCTACCACTCTTGTTAGAAACGATGTATCCACAAGTCGATGTTGAAAAGTAAGACGTAATGTTTGCCAAGTGGCATGAGCCATAAATCGTTTTTCATGGCTTGCATGATGGGCTACAAGAGTCGCATCTCCAATAAACTGATAAAATGAAGTCAGGACATCAACAAGTTGCGGAGAATCCTGTAATTCCTCATTTGTTAATCCAGTCAATGCAAGGATCTCCTCAGAAGGTTGTTTTTTAGGCTTTACGGTAGAGTAAAAAGTATCTTCTTCTAATATCGTTGAACCCACCATTTTCACGGCGCCTATCGATAAAATACTATCGCCAACATCAGGATTAAAACCACTCGTTTCAAGATCAAAAACCACAAAAGGTAAAGTAGAGAGTGGGTTATCCAACACATCATGCTGCTTAAGTTGTCGTTGAATTTCACGAACATGAGCTAATTGATTCGCTGCCGACTGTTGTTGCGACGACGTATATATGCCAGGGCTTAATTTAGTCGAAAGCTGCTTAACAAGCTGAATCATGTTATTCATCATAACAAACTACTCTCTCCCTACTATTTGTTCTACCTTGTGGTAAAGCTCTCTACCTTCCTTAATCCATTGCTTAAGTTGTCTCTTCTCATCTGAATCAAGACTTGATACCTGTAAATGATGAATGTAATCGTACTGATCAATTGATTGTTGCCACATCAATCGTTTCTCAAGAAGTTTACGATAAGAAGGCTCATATTTTTTAATATCTGATTGAGATTCTGAAAGCTGCTGAAAACGCTCAAGCGTCTCTGAAGCTAACACTTCCTCCTGAATTGCGAGTAATCTTAAGCCATTCACATATGGAAATAATGCAAGCTGTTTTAAATCAAATGTTCCTTTATGTTTGCCTTCCGTCTCTGTAAGAAGCTGACCAAACATGCCAATACCATTACGTAGACGCCCAGTATTATCTTTGAATCGATTAAGTAACTTTGGATTCCTTTGTACCTCTTTAAAAATAGTCTGCTTTAAGTCCGTTAGAAACTCTTCAGATCCTGACACCACTCTGCCATCAAAAAAGGTTAACAAATATCGTAAATTTTCCCACGTGTCCTCTTTTAACCAACGCAATATCTGATCCGTAAAGTCTTGCCTGGATTTGCACCATTTTTTGTTAGATGCCATTACATTTCCATCACAACGTTCATAGCCAACAGCCTCTAGGGCATCAACAATCGTTTCTCCAAGTTCAAGAAAATACGTTTGTAATTCCTCTTTATCTGTTCCTTCTTTTTGTTCAAAAATAATGCCGTGATCTTGGTCACTCCAGAAGAGTTGTTCCGCTCGGCCGGCACTACCCATTACAAAGAAAGTAAAGTGAGCAGGAACACTGCCCCACTCACTTTCAGTCTTTTCAATCGCTACCTGAAGAGTCTCTTTCATTAACTTCTCATGGAGCTCATGAACATTTTGTATCGTTGGCTCAATTTTCTTCAAATCGGATAGTCGCTTTTGATACAGCTCATCTAAACGATTCTGCCAACGATTTTGTTCGTTTTGATTAGGCAGTCCACTCATATGGACCTCCTTATGCACCTGTCTTTTTCTTATCTATTTCCGCTTGCATATTTTCTGGATATCCGTAGCTACCATGCTCACTAATATCAAGTCCCATAATCTCTTCTTCTTCAGTAACACGAAGGCCACCAAGAACAGCTTTGATACCTAGTAGAATGACGTACGATGCGATAAAAGCAAACACTCCACACGCTATAACGCTAATAGCTTGAACTCCAAGCTGAGTCAATCCACCACCGTAAAACAACCCTGGACGTCCTCCGTTCATTTCAGCCAGCTGAGGTGTTGCAAAGAATCCTGTTGAAAGAGTTCCCCAAACACCAGCTACCCCGTGAACAGAAAGGGCAAAAATTGGATCATCAATTCTTGCTTTATCAAAGAATTTCATGCTGAAGTATACAATTAAACCACCAACAATACCGATAATAACCGCTGCCCAAGGAGCAACAAATGCACACGATGCCGTGATTGCCACAAGTCCTGCAAGAGCACCATTTAGCATTGTTGGAACATCTGACTTACCAGATAAAGCATAGACTATGAACAGAGCAGCAATAGCACCAGCACCGGCTGCAAGCTGTGTATTCAACGCTACATAGCCGAAGAACCCATCTGCTACTCCACCTGTACTACCTGCATTAAAACCAAACCAACCAACCCAAAGGATAAGAACACCTAGTGCCGTGAATACTTGGTTATGACCATAAATCTCGTTTGGCGAACCATCTTTATTAAAGCGTCCCAAACGTGGTTTCAGAAGAATCGTTGCAGCAAGAGCACCCATTGCACCAGTTAAGTGAACAACCGTTGATCCCGCAAAATCTTGTTTACCAAGTGATGATAACCAACCAGCGTCACTCCAAATCCAGTGAGCAACAATTGGATATACAACTGCTGAGAAAAGTACAGCGAATAATACGTATGCCGCAAGCTTTCCACGTTCAGCAAATCCACCAAACGCAATCGTTAAAGCAATTGCTGCGAACGTTAACTGGAAGAAGAAATCAACCGATCCAGTTGTACCTTCCGCATCAAAGCTAGTGAAGTCTCCAAAGAAAAAGTTAGATAAGCCAATAAATGCATTTCCTTCACCATATATAAATCCGTAACCTACTGCCCAGAATACTAATGAAGCAATACCTACTGTAAAAATTGTTTTTCCAGCAATATGACCTGCGTTCTTCATTCTCGTCGAACCGGCCTCAAGTAAGATAAATCCACCTTGCATAAATAGTACTAAAATTGCAGCTACCGTTAACCATAAGTTGTTCATTAGAAAAATAGGATCGTTCAAGTTCTTTCGCCCCTTTCAATCTTTTACTTGCGTAAAGATAGTTGACATCTCTTGTCACCCCTAATTATACGTTTCTGTAATGCTTTAGCTACATAAATGGAAGATTACCTGACATTATTTCTATTCTTCTGAAATAACTGATTATTCATCCTACCCCATTACAAAGCATGTTTATGCGCTTTCATTTTTTCTAAAAATAAGCACGTATTTTTCTGATAATTTAAGCCATATTAAAAAATGGACCGCATCGGGTTCCTAACCAAAAGGAGGCGCACACAATGAACAGCTTACCGAATCAGAACCAGGCTAATCAAACGCACTCTGAACAGATTCCACCAAAAATGAATCACGGTGGTCACGAACTTTTTGACAGCCATGAGATCATTGCGGGTATGATTAACGTCCTTGACCAATATATGATCTTCCGTTCGTTCATGAAGGATCAAACTTTAATCGACATCCTCGACCGGCAATATTCATTCATCGAGAGCCAATACAATTTAATTGTAGAAGCCTTTAGCACTGGTCAAAAACCCTCTGGCTCAACAGGTGTCTATAAAATGACTCAAACTCATGACGTCATTTATGGAATTAAACCTTCACAGCCAAAGAAACCAAACCAGTCTCTAAATGACGTGAAAGAAACCGGATTATCTGCTCACATGCTTGGTCTGTTAAAATCGGAAGCGTCCTTAATCGGGATGGCTGCAAGTGAAATCACCAACCCCGTCGTTCGCCGAGTTTTAGCCGATACGATTCCAAACTTCATTGAAATGTCTTATGAAGTGTTCCTTTACCAGAATAAGCACGGGTATTACCAAGTACCTCAACTATCTGCAAAGGATTCCCAGGCCATGACTCAAGCATATGTACCCGCCACACAGCCCGTACAAATGCCAACACCAAAGTCAAGCCAAATGCTTCAATAAAGCTGATTCAACACAAAAAGAAACGGGTGAGTGCCCCGTTTCTTTTTTGTTTTGAATGTGGTGCGGTGGGGGTTCTTGGTGCGGTGCTTTGGTTCATGGTGCGGCGCGGTAGCTCTTGGTGCGGTGCTTTGGTTCTTACTAAAATAGACTTCCTCTTGACTAAAGTGGCGACGCTCTTGGTACGGTCTGCCTCTTTCTTGGTTTTGAGCGTGCGGGCTTGGTGGTTCCTGCGTTTCTCTTGGTTATGAGGCTCCCGTCTTGCTAACCACTTCATCGCTCTTAACGTTGTGAGGTTTTCTCTTGGTATGGCGCTCCACTTCTTGCTAAGCACACTTTCCCTCTTGCCAAAACCTCAAATTCCAATTCAATTAATAAAAATGGACATTTTTATTCCTTTTGTCTCTTGAACTAGTCTTTCTCTTGCTAAACATCGCTTCCTCTTGATAAAAACAGCGTTGCTCTTGCTTCAGTCTGCTTCTTTCTTTGTTTTGAGGGTGCGGGCTTGGTGGTTCCTGCGTTTCTCTTGGTTATGAGGCTCTCATCTTGCTAACCACTGCATAACTCTTGATGTTGCGGAGGTTTCTCTTGTTATAGATCCACACTTCTTGCTTAATCTGCCTTCTTCCTGGGCAACAGAGCATCCCCTCTTGCTACCCCCACCAATCACTCTTACCCCTCTTCCACTTCACTCCTCACTGGCTTTTTCGCAAACCATTTAATGTAAAAAGGAAGGGCTGCAAATAAACAGAGGACTCGAAGCATCTGCAATGTGGCGACCAATGTGGAATCGAGGTTAAGTGAGAGTGCGGTTGCTGCCATCTCGGCTGCACCTGCTGGCACTATGCCCAGCATGGATTCACTAAACGATGTTGATGTAATGGTAAAAAATAAGCTCGCGAGTAAGATACTCGCTCCGAAGTAAATCACCAAAGTAAGTGCGCTGACCTTCCCAATTCGTAATAACTCACTAAGTGTCTCTCGATCAAAGCGCATGCCGAGAATTGCGCCCATTAATGCTTGAGCTAAACCCGGGATAACGGATGGCATGGTTGCGTCCGGTAACACAAAGGTATGCGCGGCGAACCCAAGACCAATGCTTATAAATATAATGGCACCTGGAAAGGGGATGTATCCGCCAATTCGAGCAGATAGGAGCGCGACCACAATAACACATAGGAGAACGGAGATAAAACCAATGGCTGATATATTTGGAGTTTGAATCGGTAAATCATTTCTCCCATCTGAAATAACACCTGCTAAAAAAGGGATGGCCAACACAAATAAGGTGATTCTGGTTGTATGAAAAGCGGCCACTATTCGTTGATCGGCTCCGTATTCTTCACTGACTGCAATAACCTCTGAGGCTCCGCCTGGTAGGCAGCAAAAAAAGGCGGTATTTTCATCAAGTCCAGACCACTTTTGGAACATTCGACCTAAAATTAAGCCGAAAATAATGGTAAGAAGAATTGAGATTAATAATGGAATAATCAGCTCTTTGTAAGTAACAAATCGCTCTAGGACAACTGTAAATCCAATATTGGTTCCGACCACTGCAAGAATAATAGAAAAGTAGCGTTTTGAAAAAACGATTTTCCCACTCGAAAATGACCAAATGATCCCACAAACTAACGCTCCAAGCAACCATCCTGCAGGTACATGTATTGCCTGAAACAACGCCCCCACAAGAATCGCGGAAACGAGGTACACTATCTTATGCAAAACGGACGACTCCCTTCATATACCAGACCTAATTCAAAGCTTCCAATTAATAGGTTCTAGATTCTGTTGCTCGAGCCACTTATTAATAGTCGAAAACGGACGGCTGCCAAAGAATCCTCGACGCGCTGAAAATGGGCTTGGGTGCGGGGAGGTTAGAATTAAATGCTGTGGATTGATGACTCTCTCTCCTTTTAACTCAGCGTGTTTACCCCAAAGTAGAAAACAAACTGGCTGTTCGCGGTCATTTAATGAATCAATGATTGCATTCGTAAAGTACTCCCATCCCTTCCCTCGGTGTGAAGCCGGTTCTCCTTGGCGAACCGTCAGCACGGTGTTTAGAAGTAAGACGCCTTGTTTTGCCCACGGAACAAGGTTTCCATGATCAGGTGGTTCAAACCCAAGGTCACTTTGAAGCTCCTTGTATATATTTTTTAATGAGGGCGGACATTTGACTCCTGATTGCACAGAAAAACTCAGCCCATGTGCTTGTCCTGGACCGTGGTATGGATCTTGTCCGATGATAACCACTTTTACATCTTGGAAATCAGTTAGATGCAACGCATTAAATAAATCTTGCATCGGCGGATAGATGGATTGCGTATTATATTCTTCTTTTAAGAACTCACGTAGTTCAAGATAATAAGGTTTTTCAAACTCTGGTGATAATTGCTCCTGCCATTGATTGTTCAAAATACTCATGTTGTTTTGACACCTCTTTTTATAACGAACTTTTCTATATTGTATCACGAGCAAAAAAACCACTAAAAAAAACGAAATGGACGCCTTACTTGTCCATCCCGCTTTCTCTAACTTAAAAGAATATATGTGCCATGATTACAATCACAGGCAAGGTAATAATCGTTCTGATTAAGAAAATCAGAACAAGATCTAAGAAGTTTACTGGTAATTTTGAAGCTAAAAGTAATCCGCCCGTTTCAGATAGATAAATAAGCTGAGTGACAGATAAACAAGCAATGATAAAACGTGTCATTTCGCTTTCAATGCCACCTGCAAGTAAAGCAGGCAATAGCATATCCGCAAATCCAATAACCATTGTTTGACCAGCTGCTGCAGCTTCAGGAACCTGCATCCATTCTAATACCGGAACAAATGGGGCTCCTAACCATGTGAATACTGGAGTCAACTCAGCAAAAATCAAAGCAAGAGTACCAACAGCCATAACAACTGGCATAACGCCTAACCACATGTCCATAACGTTTTGCAGACCATTTTTAACGTGCTCTTTAGGTTTAGCTGTTCTATCAGCAACCATCATTGCACGGTTAAATCCTAAAGAAAAAAGATTTGTTCCTTTTGGATGAACTTCATTCTTTGCCTCCCGACCATCTATATACGTGTCTGCTTTTCTAGACAAAGGCGGGATACGTGGAGTGATAATAGCTGCTGCAAGACCCGCAACAACGATCGTCAGGTAATATGGCCAAAACATATGCTCAAGTTCAACATAAGACAAAATGACAATCGTAAAGGTAATTGAAACAACTGAGAACGTTGTAGAAACGATTGCAGCTTCACGTCTTGTATAATGTCCTTGCTCATACTGTTGATTACTTAACAAAACACCAACCGTTCCGTCACCCATCCAAGATGCAAGACAGTCCACCGAAGATCGACCAGGCAATCTAAACAGCGGGCGCATCAATTTGTTTAAAAGGGCCCCACACAATTCAAGTAAACCAAAATTCAATAATAGTGGAAGGAGCAAACCCGCAAATAAAAAGACTGCGAATAGTACAGGAAGAAGATCACCATATACAACTAAACCTGTATATTCACCCCATACAGCCTCGGGTCCCCACTGAAAGTAGGTCATGACACCAAAAATGGCACCAAGCACACGAATGATCAACCAAAATGGCCCAACCACAAATAATCTTTTTAAGAATGCATTTTGCATAAAAGATGCTGGCTTTGCGATTGTCACAAAAATCGTCATAATCACTGAAATTAATAACACTGCTAAAATAATCGTTGGTGTTGCACCAGCTAGAAGGTCTAAAAGAGTATTTGCCATGAACGCTACCGGAAGTGTAATATTTTCATCTGAATCTGTAAGTGGAACCATAAACAAGAAAATACCAAGTAAAGATGGAATAAGAAAAATAAATAAATTACGTATTGAGAAATAACTTTTTTCCTTAACTGAGTTCATATATATTACTCCTTATATAATTTATACGGTGGACCGTTAGATAATGTAACTACGTTTCTAATATCCCTAAATAATTATACATATATATTAATATTTAGCCAGTCTTTTTTGCTAAATATTTGGTACAAAGTTATGTTAGTTGGAATTTTATTAATCCTTTTTCCAATCCTCTAGAGTGAGCGGCTAAAAGATTAGCTGCGTTTTTCATCTCTCGAATAATACGAAGCTGTTCTTCTGTCAGTCTTGTTGCTACTTCAGCTTGCTTAACATGTTCAAGAGAGGCATTATTTACACTTCCTATTTGAGTGTGCAGTTCTTTTATATCTGAAGAAATAGAGTCAGTTGAAGCAGAGACACCTTCCATTTGTGTGTATACCTTTCGCACCGTTGCTATGATTTGGTCAAAGGAATCTACCACCTGATTCATCAACATTGTACCTTCTTCAACCTCCGTTCTTCCTGTTTCAATTTCGACTACCGCCTTTTTAGTTTCCTCTTGAATAGAAGTGATTAATTTCTCGATTTTTGAGGCAGATGACTTTGACTGTTCCGAGAGCTTCTGAACTTCTGTCGCAACAACGGCAAATCCATAACCATGCTTCCCTGCTCTGGCTGCCTCTATTGATGCATTTAAAGCAAGTAATCCAGTTTGATCTGATACTTCAGTAAGTACTGATAGAATTTGTCCAATTTCATCCGTACGCTTATCTAGTCGTTCCATTGTCTGTGCTGCATGAAGAACTGTCTCTTCAATTGTAGCGGTTTGATTCATCGCTTGTTGGATCAGCTTTTGACCTGACTTCGCTTGATTATCCATCTGACCCGCTGCAGCTGTTGCAGTCGCTGCAGCTTCATTAATGGTCACAACACTCTCTGCCACACCCTTTGTTTGGGTCAGACTTCTGGTCGTTAACTTTGAATTAAGTTCAGCCATAGCGGTCAAAGCCTGTAAGCTCGCTGTCATTTCATGTGCAGAGTCTTCAGTACTCAGTGAGCTACTAGATAGCTTATCTGCTGTGGTTGAAACATCCTTAGCCATCGAGGCAGTCGATCCAATTAATTTTTTTAGCGCGTGACGCATTTGGTTAAATGAATGTGTGACTACACTAATCTCATCTGCTGAATTGGACCTTAGGGGCTCACCCCTAAGGTCTCCATCCGCAATCAAATTTGCCTCTTTTGCCAGAAGGGTTAATGGGTTCGAAATCATTGCAGATATACGAAAGAATATCCACAAAATGATCAACAAGACAGTACTAGCAATGACTATTGATATCATCTGAAGCCTCTCACCTGAAGCGACAACCACTTCTATACTCTCATTAATCTTTTCTCGTTCATCTGCTGCAAGTGTATGAAAAGTTTCCATAATCTCATTAGCTATTGGTGTAGACCTCTCATCCATAATTCTAGCAGCAAGTTCATATTCACCATCTGTCATTAGTCCAAAGACTTGAAATGTAAGTACATCTTCCCACTCTTTTGCCTGGTCTATCGCTTCAATCAATTTTTCTTCGTAAGAATGTAAAAGAACCGTGTCCTCAAGCTCTTTACTATCGGCACTTATTGCCTTAAACCTTTCTAAATACTTTTCGTCATCGAACAGTAGATATCCTCTAGATAAAGCTAAACGTTCAGCAACATTAAAAGCCATTTGCTCTTTTGCAGAGAGTAATGGCAACTGACTTAATCTAATTTCCTCGATATGTTGATTAGTCTGATATGTATTCCAGATACTATAACTTGTAAAAGCAATAAATAATGTCACGATCGCTGTAAATATCAGTAACAGTTTACCTCGTACACTTTTCATATTCATCTCCCCTTCACCTACTATGTCCCTTCTTTAAGAATAGGTATTTAGACCCTGTTGTTCTAGTGACCCATTATGAAGATTTTGTAAAGGGGATGTAAAGAAACAAAAAATCCTGAGAAAACATATAGTCTCCTCAGGGCTTTGTCATTATGATGTTTTTCTATTAGGGAAATCTTCGTTTTGTTCCTCATCTATCTCATGATCTAACTCTTGTTCCGTTCCAAGATCATCATCAGCTTGATCTTCGTCTAGATCTTCAGCACTCGCGACATGATCTTGCTCTTCATTCACGAAATCTGTGTCATTCTGGCTAGATTTAAAATCAATTTTTGATGATAGTTTAAATTTAGATACTTCATCAAGTAGGTCATTGGCGAGTTCCGTTAGAACTTCTGCAGAGGCTGCGACCTCCTGCATCGCTGCCAGTTGTTGCTCGGTGCTTGCAGCCGCTTCTTCTGTATTTTCTAGGTTCGACTTAGATTGAGCATCCATATTAGAAATATGCTCATTCAATGTCATGGTTTGTTTAGCAATTCCTTGAGTTGCTGTGGATACGGCCATCATCTGATTGTTCACTTCTTTAATCGACTCGGAGATCTGTTCAAAAGAAGAGCCTACTTCCTTCATCATAGCAGTGCCTTCCGATACTTCTTCTGTCCCCTTTTTCATCTCAATGGCTGCTGTTTTTGCATCCGTTTGTATCGCCTTGATCATTCGCTCGATTTCGCTAGCTGAGGATTTTGATTCTTCTGCGAGCTTACGGACTTCATCGGCTACTACAGCGAATCCTCTTCCATGCTCTCCTGCCCGTGCTGCCTCAATGGCAGCATTTAAAGCAAGTAGGTTTGTCTGTTCCGATAAGGAGGTAATTAACTCTAGAATATCACCAATATCCTTTGAACGTGTATCTAGCTGACCCATAACATCTGCTGTTTTTCCAACTGTTTCTTGAATGTCTTCAATCTGTCCAACCGCTTGCTCAATAAGCTGCTTACCTCTTGTAGAGCGCTCCTCCATCTGTACAGACGCTTCAATGGCAGTTGCCGTTGCTAATGTAATATGTTCCACACTCTCTGCCATCGCATTTGACGCTTCCAAGCTATTTTTTGTTGATACAGAGCTTGCCTCTGCTGAACTTGATAATGATTGCACGGTTCCGGCAATTTGGTTCGTTGCGGCTGATGTCTCTTCTGAACTAGCAGACAGCTGCTCAGCTGTAGCTGCTACATTTTCAGACATACTCGCGGTTGTTCCAATTAGACTGCGTAACGAATCTCTCATTTTATTAAAGGATTCAGCTAACTTACCTAATTCATCCTTCGTTTTAACTTTAATCGGTTCTCCCGTTAGATCACCATCACTAATTAGATCTACTTCTTTTACTAATTGCTTTAACGGATTAGATATAGAAGAAGATAGTCGTAAAGCTAAAATAATCATAATCGTTGTAATAATAAGGGTTAAGATAATGACCACTAGTTGTAATTGTGCACTGGCTTCTTGAGTATTTTGTATACTAGCTGCCATAGAATGACGCTCATCCTCTGACATTTCCTGAAACTGAGTTGTTAGATTTCGTGCAATTGGAGTTGAACGAAGATTCATCATGGAACGTGCTAGATCAACACTTCCACTTTTATACATCGGGAACACTTCACCCGTTAATACACCCTCCCAGGCGTGTGTATATTCAAGCGCGGCGCTTAATTCTTCATCATTTGGAGCCAAACGTAATAGTTGTTCTTCCAGAGTAAGCGCTTCCTCACTTAATGTTTCGAAGCGTTCAAAATAATCATCATCACCAAAAAGGACATAACCTCTTGATGCAGCCAAACGATCTGTAATATTAAAAGCCATTTGTTCCTTGGCTAGAAGCAATGGAAATTCACTTTGTTCCATTTCATCCAGACGTTCATTTGAAAGATAGAGCGTTCCTACACTATATATGGAGAACGCTAAAAATAAGACGATAATGACTGAAAAAATGCGTAATAGTTTTCCTCTAACACTTTTCAACAATTTCTCACTCCCTATAACATACACTTTCTATTCTTATCGGTTATCTCTATGTAATTTTTCAGCTTATTCTTACAAATTTTTCATCAGAGATGAGATTCTTAGCCCCATACCTTTTCATTCCCTGTCCCACTTTAGTATAATGAAGATAGTTCTTAGGATAAGGGGAGTTTATGCGATATGAAACGTTACAAAGCACTAACAATTGCCGGCTCTGATACAAGTGGCGGCGCAGGGATTCAGGCTGATTTAAAAACATTTCAGGAATTAGGTGTATACGGAATGAATGCGTTAACGACCATTGTTGCGCAAAATCCGCATTCAGGTTGGGCACATGAAGTATTCCCAATTGATCCAGCTATTACTGAAAAACAAATAGAGACTGTTCTTGCAGGTATCGGAATAGATGCGGCTAAAACTGGAATGCTCGGTTCAATTGATATTATTGAATTAGTCGCTAAAAAGGTAGAACAATACAACATCCATAATCTTGTCGTTGATCCCGTTATGGTATGTAAAGGCGCCGACGAGGCACTAAACCCTGAAACCGATTCATGCTTACGAGATGTACTCGTACCTAAAGCTTTTGTCGTTACACCAAATTTATTTGAAGCATCACAACTAACAGGTAACGGTCCAATTACAACGGTTGATCAAATGAAAGATGCTGCAGCAGCTATTTATGAATTGGGTGCCAAGAATGTAGTCATTAAAGGTGGAAGCAAACTAGATCACCCGAACGCTGTAGATGTTTTTTATGATGGAAAAGAGATGCAACTGCTTGAATCAGATGAAATTAATACAACCTACACACATGGTGCAGGATGTACGTTTGCTGCAGCAATCACTGCAGAGCTTGCAAAAGGAGCATCTGTACAAGAAGCGGTCCTTAAAGCGAAACAATTTATCTCTGCCGCTATCAAACATGGTGTAGAGCTAAACCAATATGTAGGATCAGTTAGTCATGGTGCGTTTAACGGAACGTATACTTGATCAACATTGATTAGTGAGGAACAAAAAACACCCTCGATCTTATCTGCATAAATGCAGGTAGATCGAAGGTGTTTTTTTAGTTCAAGCTATTCAAGATTTGCATGCTTGCCATACATCTGCTTTGAATCAAGACCTTTTTTCTCCATAAAACGCAGGATGACTGCATCATAAAATAGAAGCGATGTTTGTTCAAAGAGTGAACCCATCGGTTGAATTGTTTCATATTGACCTTCTTCTCGATCTTTCGGTGCCCCTGGTAGGATCACCGTAAAATCCGCGATTTCACCAATGGTTGACTGCGGAGATAGTGTGATTGCAGCTACTACCCCACCCAGACTTTTAGCTTTTTCAACGATAGGAATCAATGTTTTGGTTTCACCGGATCCTGTTCCTACAATTAACAGGTCACCCTGTTCAAGGTTAGCAGTAACGGTTTCCCCAACGGCATACGCATCAATACCCATATGCATCATTCTCATAACAAAGGACTTACCCATTAATCCAGAACGACCGGCTCCAGTAACAAAAACTTTCTTTGCTTTTAGAATGGCTTCTACTAATTGGTCCGCCTCACTCTCTGAGATCGCCTGCACAGTACCCTGCAGCTCTTGAATGATCGTTTCAAGATACTCGGTTGTATTCATGAGTTACCCTTGGTTGATAAGAGCTTTGATTTCTTGTGCAGCTGTTTTCTTATCGTCTTTAGAAGTAATTCCGCCACCAACGATCACAAGATCTGGCTGAGCTTTGATTACCTCTGGAAGAGTTTCAAGCTTAATCCCACCAGCGATAGCTGTTTTGGCATTTTTAACAACAGCTTTGATTTTACGTAGATCTTCGAAAGAATCTTTTCCTTCTGCTTGAAGATCATATCCTGTATGAACGCAGATGTAGTCTGCTCCAAGTTGATCTAATTCTTTTGCACGTGTTTCGATATCCTTAACAGCAATCATATCTACAAGGATTTCTTTTCCTTCTTTTTTAGCTGATTCTACTGCTCCACGAATTGAGCTATCTTCTGCTGCACCAAGAATCGTTACAATATCTGCTCCAGCATTAGAAGCTTGTTGCACTTCATATCCTGCAGCATCCATGATTTTCACGTCTGCAAGTACAGTAAGGTTAGGATATGCTTCTTTCATCGCACGTACAGCCTCGTGTCCTAAGCTATTAATAATAGGTGTACCAATTTCCACGATATCGATGGAGTCTTGAACTTCTGCTACAAGCTCGATTGCTTCTGGTATATTAACAAGATCTAATGCTAGTTGTAATTTCATATAAATAATCTCCTTTGATCTTTTCAATTTGACAGTCTGACTTTAGCATCCCTAGAATTCCATTGCTTATTCAGTTGCCTGGATACAACTATACTAAGTACACAACGTAATTAAAAGTACGCACTTTAATCACATATAGTGTGAAAAAGTATACTGTCTGCATGCTATAAAAAAACCTTGACCGTGTAGTCAAGGTTTTTTTAATCGCTAGAAAATCCTACTCGCTAATTCTTAAACTGTATTCGCTGCAGACGTAATGCATTTAACACAACAGATACTGAACTAAATGCCATTGCCGCTCCTGCAACCCACGGGGCCAAGAACCCTGCTGCTGCAATAGGTATTCCAATGCAGTTATACGCAAGCGCCCAGAATAGGTTTTGCTTAATATTACGCATGGTTAAGCGACTGATGCGAATGGTATCAGCAATTCGATTTAAATCACCACGCACAAGTGTCACATCTGCAGCTTCAATTGCTATATCTGTTCCAGTACCAACGGCCATACCTATATCTGCCGTTACTAGTGCCGGTGCATCATTGATTCCATCTCCAACCATTGCCACCCTTTTACCTTGCTGTTGAAGTTTTTTTACTTCCTCAGCTTTCTCTTCCGGTAACACTTCAGCAATCGTTTGTTTAATACCTGCCTCTTTGGCGATGGCATTGGCTGTTTGCTTGTTATCGCCAGTTACCATATAAACATCTAGCCCCATTTGTTCGAGCCTGTTAATCGCCTCAGTTGAAGTCGCTTTGATTGTATCCGCAACAGCAATGATCCCTGCCAATACTCCATCAATTGCAACAAGCATGGCTGTTTTACCCTCTGATTCAAATGTATACATACTCTCACTAGCTACTGATGTGTTCACTTTATGTTTTTCCATTAAGCGACGTGTGCCCACAAGGATTCGCTGTCCTAATAGCTCTGCTTCAATACCAAAACCCGTTACAGCTTTAAAATCCTGCGTCTCAATAAGCTCTATTTCTCGATCTTCTACACCTCTTACAATTGCTCGTGCTAAAGGGTGTTCAGAATTTTTTTCAGCGGAACCAGCAAGCTTAAGAAAGTCCTCTTCATGAACGTGATCCATCGTCCAAACATCTGTCAGTACCGGTTCACCATTTGTTATCGTGCCTGTTTTATCAAGCATAATCGCATCAACAAGGTAGGTAGCTTCCAAGTGCTCTCCACCTCTAAATAAAATTCCATGTTCAGCCGCTCGACCTGAACCTGCCATAATAGATGTAGGGGTTGCAAGACCTAATGCACACGGACACGCAATAACAAGAACAGAGATAAATACTTCAAGTGCTGCACCAAGCTCTCCAGGCATGTAGGCAAAATACCAGATCAAAAAAGTAACAACGGCAATGCCAACAACAATTGGAACAAATACTCCAGAGATGCGATCGGCCATACGCTGAATTGGCGCTTTAGATGTTTGTGCCTGCTCAACAATGTGAACAATCTGAGAGAGAACTGTACCTTTCCCGACTTGTTCTGCACGAACCTGTAATGATCCATTTTGATTCAGCGTTGATCCTAAAACCGTATCACCCACACCTTTATCTACAGGAACACTTTCACCCGTAAGCATGGATTCATCTACTGCTCCTTGACCTTGGACAATGCTTCCATCTACAGGAATTTTTTCGCCCGGTCGTATCTTAAGCAGATCTCCCACTTTCACTTCTTCTGTCGGGATCTCCGTTTCAATACCATCTCTAATGACTCGAGCTGTTTTAGCTTGCAGTCCCATTAATTTTTTTATGGCATCTGAGGAACGTCCCTTAGCTTTAGCCTCAAATAATTTACCTAAAATAATTAAGGTAATTAACACAGCACTTGTTTCAAAATAAAGCTCCACCATATGACTGTGAGCCCCAACCTGAGCAAATGAAAGGTAGACACTGTAGAAATAAGCCGCAGACGTTCCCATTGCTACGAGTACATCCATATTGGCACCTCTGTTACGAAGTGCCTTATACGCTCCTACGTAAAATGGAAAACCAATAATAAATTGAACAGGTGTCGCCAGTGCCATTTGAAACCATGGATTCATAAATAAATCAGGCAACCAGATGAAGGATGTGAATTCAAAATGGCTGACCATCGCCCACAACAATGGGAAAGATAAAATAGCAGAAATCCAAAAACGATAGGTCTGTTTTTTTATTTCCTGTTTACGATAATCCTGTGACTCTTCATTCTCGCTTTTTTGTTTTAATGTATACCCGAGCTTTTGAACAGCCTCTTCCATCTCGTGTGGTGTAATTTGCTCAGATTGGTACTCGACTGTTGCTGTCTCTAAGGCCAGATTAACTGTTGCATTTGTTATTCCGTCTAAACGGTTTAATTTTTTCTCAATTCTACTAGAGCAAGCGGCACAAGTCATTCCGAGCACATCAAACTCCGTAGTATCCTTCACTACCCCATAGCCTAATGAATCAATCTTTGCATAGATCTCATCTGCTTGAGTCTGCGTATCATCATAAGACACGGTAGCACGTTCAAGGGCACTATTCACTTGTACACCTTGAACGCCGTCTATTCTCTTGACTCCTTTTTCTATTCGAGTGGCACAAGCTGCGCAAGTCATTCCACTTATTTGCATCGATAATTCTTTCTTACTCATTCTAACACCCCCGAAAGAAAAGGAGTCGTTAGCAAAACGACTCCTAGGATTTCTTATTTTGCTACATCGTACCCTTGGTCTTCAATTGTTTCTATAATTTCGGCTAACGGAACTTTGCCCTCTTCAAAACGCACATCTACAGTAGATTCTTCCAAATGGACTTTCACAGATTCAACACCATCCAATTGGCTAACATTGCCTTCAACTGCTTGAACGCAATGCTGACAAGACATTCCAGTTACATTTAATGTACTTTCTTTCATATTAACCACTCCTCGTACTATTTATTAATTACAGTGTACTATACCCTATGGGGGTAATCAAGTTATACGCACAAAAATATAGATGCTCCAGGAACAAAGGGGAAGTTTTAGTTCGAAGGTTCCACACAGCGGAGTAATTATAGATCCGTATTCCCTACTATCTTACCTGAAATCAAACGACGAGTTCGTGCATAGAGTCCCCCCTTGGGTATCTTTATATATTTGTATCTAAAACAAAAAAACGAACGACCCTCATCAGGATCGCTCGTCTTTTTAATTTGTTTTGATATGAATCATTTAGAATTAATATTTAGATTGGTAAGCAGAGATTTCCCAGTCATGTACAGTCATACGGAACTGATCCCACTCGCCACGTTTTAACTCAAGGTATTCAGTAAAAGCATGTTCACCTAGTGTAGCTTCCCCAATTTTTCCTGACTCAAAACGCTCTAGCGCTTGCTCAAGGCTTGTTGGAAGATTATCAATCCCACGATCTTCAATTTCTGCTGATGTCATGCTAAAGATATCAGCATCAACAGAAGCTGGAGCCGTTAGCCCACGTTCCACTCCATCAAGACCAGCAGAAGCAATCACAGCAAATGCAAGGTATGGATTAGCAGATGGATCCGGACAGCGAATTTCTACGCGAGTTCCTGGACCACGTGTTGCTGGAATACGAATTAATGCTGAACGGTTAGATGCAGACCATGCGATGTAACATGGTGCTTCGTATCCTGGAACTAGACGCTTATACGAGTTAACCAATGGATTTGTTACTGCAACAAAATCCTTCACATTATCAATTAAGCCACCAATGAAGCTGTAAGCAATCGGCGAAAGGCCAAGCTTATCAGAATCATCATAAAAAGAGTTTTCTTGTTTTTCATCATTAAATAATGAAATGTTGACGTGCATACCATTTCCATTTGCTCCAGCAAGCGGTTTTGGCATAAATGTCGCGTGTAAACCAAATTGCTTAGCAACTGTTTTTACAACCCATTTGTATGTGGTAGCAGCGTCAGCAGAAGCAAGTGCATCTGCATATTTGAAGTTGATTTCATGTTGACCTTCTGCCACTTCATGGTGAGAAGCTTCAATTGTGAAACCAAGCATTTTAAGCGCTTTGTAAATAGCCAAACGTACTTTTTCTCCATCATCCTTTGGAGATGGCTCAAAGTATCCACCTACATCTTGAGTACGCTGTGTTGGTAAACCATACTCATCCGTTTCAAATAAGAAGAATTCAAGCTCAGGTCCGACACTGATAGAGAAACCTTGATCTTTTGCTCTCTTCACTGTCTTTTTTAATACATTTCTAGGATCTCCCTCGAAATCGGACCCATCAGGCTTTTTTACACTACACAGGAAGCGTGCTTCAGAATACCCTTCCTCTTCTGTCCAAGGTAGAACAGCAAAAGTAGTAATATCTGGCACAAGGTACAAGTCAGACTGATTAATAGGCGTGAATCCAGTGATAGAAGAACCATCAAACATTGTTTCTCCATTAACTGCCTGACCAAGTTGCTCAGCTGTAATGGTAACGTGCTTTAATGTACCTTCTAAATCAACAAACTGCATGTGTAATAGCTCTACACTTTTCTTCTCAATCGTTTCTTTAATTGTTTCCAAAATGCTTTCTCTAGTTGGCGCATTTACCGACATCCCCATACACTTCCTTTTCATGTAATCTTATTTAACACAATCTTGATATCTTTTACTTTATGATTCTATGAGTGCCAATGCAATCGATATGTAAGATTATCTAACAAAGAAATCTCCTGGTAAAACTAAGCAATCGCAATAGTGGCGTGCGATAAAGCGCTTTATCCGTTAAATTCGACTTTTCTAAATATTCCTTTGGGAGGTAATTCTCTAGATAATTACCTCCCTCATTTTTTACACTGTTTCAACAGGTTGTTCTACTGGTGGAGCTTTACGCGCAAGAGCCATGATTCCTGCTACTACATAAAGGACAGCCGGAATTATTGAGAGAAGACCAATGACGCCACCAATGATAAACAAGATTCCTGCTACTTTTGTTTTCTTCTTAACAAATATAGTGGCAATAAGTCCTAAAATTGCAGAGATAACAAACGAAATGGTAATACCAAAAGAAAAAGAGGAAACAAGCTCTACAAGTTCTTCTGCATTTTGAACATCTGCCGCACTAAGCGTCGGATCGTTTTGCATTTCCTCCATTATTTCTTGTTGAATCTGTTCATCACTTCCGGCGACATTAAAAATGGATGTTACCCCAATCATCAATAGAATACCAAACGCAATGAAAACAGTGCCTAAAATACCAAGTACTAATTCTGCGGTTCTCTTCATTCTTTTCTCCCCTTTAATTAATTTGTTGTTCTTGTTCTACTGGTGTTCTTCTTACAAGTGCCATGATTCCTGCAATGATAAACAATATGGCTGGAATAAAAATAAAGTACCAAATTGTAATCAAACTAATAATCGCAGCTAATAGCCACATAACCCCAGATAAAACTGGCATTTTTCTAACAAAAACGGTTGCAATAATGCCTAAAACAACGGTGAAAAATAAGACCAATGCCATAAACAATCCATTGTCTGAGATATGAGTGATAAACTCATTCACAACAGCTAAATCCTCACCGGTTAATTGCAATTCCGGATCTTGTGGGTTTTGAAACATTGATTCAATGTCTTCTTGTACGCCTGGAGAACTTAGACCTACTGTGGTTAAAGCTAGTAATAACGTACCAATCGTCATCATCACAATTCCAATGATCCCCAATACCCTTTCTGCCTTTCGCTTCAAAAAAACAACTCCTATCTTTATATAGATCTTTCACACCATCTTTTCTATTGTAATACATGTTTGAATTGCTAGTAAATGCTAATCAAAAAAACCTGATCCGCATAATACGGATCAGGTTCTGTATTTTTACTTATTATAAGCGTGTTTTTTAGGCTTACGGCTTTGCCCTTGGCTACTGCTACTGCTACTGCTGCTGTTATTACTTCCACCACGGTATTCTCCACGACGACCGCCTCCACGGTTGTCGCCTCCGCGTCCACCTTGACGACGACGATCATCTTGACGATAGCGTGAACGTCCACCGCTTCCGCTTCCGCCACCATCGCGACGAGGTTTTTTCGAACGAAGTGGCGCTTCATCTGTCAAACGAACCGGTGTTGCATCAGGTTCTTTTGTTAGAAGCTTTAATGCTGCTGACAAAGCTGTCGTTGCATCTGTATCTTTAAGAAGCTCTTCAGCTGCTCCACGATAAGATTCTGCACCATTTTCAACTTCAGTCAAAGCACGTAATTGTTCAATCGCAAGCTTTTGTTGCCCTTCAAGCGCTTGTTCTAGTGTTGGCGCATTGTGACGAACCATTTTTTTCTTAGAAACGCGTTCAATTGCTTTGATATGATCTCTTTCACGAGGTGTACCAAATGTAACAGCGATCCCAGAACGTCCTGCACGACCTGTACGACCAATACGGTGTACATAGCTTTCAGGATCTTGTGGAAGGTCAAAGTTATAAACGTGAGAGACACCACTGATGTCTAGTCCACGAGCTGCTACGTCTGTGGCTACAAGAACATCGATTAGACCTGTTTTAAATTTACGAAGTACGCTATCACGTTTCGCTTGGTTTAAGTCACCATGAATACCTTCAGCACGGTAACCACGTTTGATTAAAGCTTCCGCAAGCTCATCAACGCGACGTTTTGTACGACCAAAAACAATCGCAAGCTCAGGAACTTGAATATCAATTAAACGAGTTAACGCATCAAACTTCTCGCGCTCATATACCTCAATGTATTGCTGTTCAATGTTTTCCATTGTAACTTCTGAAGACTTCACAGCAATAACTTCTGGTGAATCCATAAATGTAGTAGCTAGCTTTTCAATACGCTTAGGCATTGTTGCTGAGAAAAGAAGCGTCTGACGCTCAGAAGGTGTTTCTTTTAAAATGGTCTCAATATCTTCAATGAACCCCATGTTCAACATTTCATCTGCTTCATCAAGAACAACAGTGTCAACTTGATCAAGAAGAATTGTTTTACGACGCATATGGTCCATCAAACGACCTGGAGTTGCAACCACAATGTGTGGGTTTTGTTTTAAGTCACGAATTTGCTTGCGCATATCTTGACCACCGTAAACAACAACTGTACGTACACCTTTTTTACGGCCAAATTTAATTAATGATTCTGCTACTTGATTAGCAAGTTCTCTTGTTGGTGCAATAACCAACCCTTGAACTTCACGCTTATCAATGTTGATTCTTTCTACTAAAGGAACACCAAATGCTCCTGTTTTCCCTGTTCCGGTTTGAGCTTGACCAATGATATCCTTCCCTTGTAATGCTTTAGGAATCGTTGCTTCTTGGATTGGTGTAGCCTTATCAAACCCCATACCTGTTACTGCCTGAACCACTTGCTCGCTCAGATTAAAATCATAAAATGTTGCCAAATGACAAATCTCCTTTTTGGCACCCTTCAGATGGTGACACGTTAGTCAGCCTTTCATCTCCACTTAGAGACGCGTAATTTATAACGCAGAAAGACCATACCCCCTAACAACCTGGATATGGTCGTCTGCCTGAATTTATGTGTCGCCTACATACTAAGGCGCTTGTAGTTTTTTTTTCCACTGTTAATCATATCATGGCTGCTAAGTTAAATCAATGGGCGGTCATGATTTGCTTGTTAGATCTACTCTCATATGGTGGCATTCAATTATTATGCTGACCAAAAAAATAAAAATCTATTCTTTTTTAAAAAAACTTTTAAAAATAGTGATCCCTTGTCCAATTCTTTTCGTTACCTTTATGAATCAACCAAAAAGGGGGTCAACAACATGTTCACAGATATTCTAGTTCAGTTATTTGAATCTGTAAGCAATGCAATTGGCACACTTGGTTAAAAATCATGTAAAAAGTCGAAATCAATAAAAATAAACAAAGGAGGTCACGCCCATGTTTACAGACATTCTTGTTCAATTATTTGAATCAGTTAGTAATGCAATTGGTACTCTTGGCTAAGCTTCATTTTACTTAATCTAAATAATAAAGGAGGTCACGCCCATGTTTACAGACATTCTTGTTCAATTATTTGAATCAGTTAGTAACGCAATTGGTACTCTTGGCTAAGCTTCATTTTACTTAATCTAAATAATAAAGGAGGTCACGCCCATGTTTACAGACATTCTTGTTCAATTATTTGAATCAGTTAGTAACGCAATTGGTACTCTTGGCTAAACTCTTTTTACTTAAACTAATTAACAAAGGAGGTCACTTCCATGTTCACAGATATTCTTGTTCAATTATTTGAATCAGTTAGTAATGTAATCGGTACTCTTGGTTAAGCTTCATTTTACTTACTCTAATTAACAAAGGAGGTCACTTCCATGTTTACAGATATCCTTGTTCAATTGTTTGAATCAGTTAGTAATGTGATTGGTACTTTAGGTTAATAAAAAAAGGTCTGTGAGAGAGTGAAGTCTCACAGGCCTTTTTCTTGTTATTCAGAAGGATATGCTGTTAGGAATTGTTCATATATTTCATTTTCTGCTGCTCCAACAATTCGTTGTTCCTCTACCCCATTTTTAAAGTGAACCAATGTAGGTGTTGATTGAATATTGTAATCATCCCAGCCCTGCTCAAATTCACGCAGATTATATTGAGGAATATCTTCTCCTAAATCTTCCGCTATTTCCACCAATCTTGGTGTCGCTTCTCGACAATGTGGACATTCTGATGCATAAAAATAAACGGTGAATGTTTCTTGATTGTCTAAACGTTCTTGAAGCTCATCAGGCAGAATCGCGTTCTGATAGTTAGGATCATCAACAATTTCCATCGTTGCAGGCATCAGTTCATCCTTACCAAATTGATTTTCACCCACTAATTCCATCTTCTGCTTATTGCTTGTCATTGTTAATAAGGCGAGTAGTGCAAATACAACGACAATAATGCCACCAAATAATATAATCTTCTTCATGTAATCAACCCCTGGATTTCTTAAGTATAACAATACTAGTAATAAGTATAATTAAAAAGGCCGTTCCCGCAAGAAACGGAATCGTTACAAAACCAAACATATTTATATATTCACCTGTACATGGTACCCGACCACATCCAGGACCTGAACCAACCGTGTCAGGCAACTTTTGAAGCGTATAGTGATAGATCGAGATACAGAGTCCAATTCCAGATAGGACGGCTGCATATATAGCTGAGCTCGCTTCTTTTCTTATAATACCAATTAATAGAATGATAACTAGTGGGTACATTAAAATTCGCTGATACAGCATAGTGTACATGGTTCAAAGTGTCGAATTTCAGAAAAATATAATGAACCTAAAGTTGCTGTAAAAGCTGTGCCCCAGGCAAGCAACAATAAATTTTCAACTATTTTTTTCATAACGTGTCCTTTCTCATATTCAGTTTTTCAAACATAAGGCTATAAAAAACTTTATCAAGATCTTATTTAGTTGTCACTATTTTTGTACTATTTTTCATTTCATTCTTAATCTCATATACATGGTTTTGACACATTCAGACAAAACTATGCCAAGAACTTACATTAGGAGGTTAGAGTAGGATGAGTGACATAAGAGAAAATTCAAATGAACAGACGTATTGGCGCACAGATGTAGAAATGCCTGAATTTGCACCACTTTCAAATAGTGTCGACGTAGATGTTGCGATCATTGGTGGAGGTATTACCGGCTTAACGACCGCATATATTCTTTCTAAAGAAGGTAAAAAAGTTGCTGTACTTGAGGCAGATCGCATTTGTGAGGGCACAACTGGCCATACCACTGCTAAAATTACCGCACAGCACGGCTTCATCTATGATGAACTAGTTAGTCATCTAGGCGTGAGTGGAGCAAAACTGTATTATCAAGCCAATCAACGAGCGATCGATTTTATTCGAGAGTTAGTTTCTACACATCAGATTAAATGTAACTTTGAGGATGAACACTCCTACCTTTATGCAACCACTGAAGAAGGAGTACACAAGCTTGAGAAGGAGAAACAAGCTTATGAACAAGTAGGTATTGCTCATGAATGGCTTGATACACTTCCTCTCAACATTCCGATTAAAGCTGCTCTTTGTATGAAAAACCAAGCTCAGTTTCACCCACTTAAGTTTATGGCTTTTTTGGCGAATGAAATCATTAAAAAAGGTGGAGTCATTTTTGAACAAACGGTTGCTCTTGATATCAATCATGATGCCAAACCAACTGTTCTCACCAAAAATGGATACCCCGTAACAGCCTCTTCTATTGTTGCAGCTTCTCACTTCCCATTTGTTGATAAAGGAGGGCTCTACTTTTCACGAATGAAAGCAGACCGTTCATATATTATTGCTGCCCAAACAGAAGATAACTGGCCAGGAGGTATGTATTTAAATGTTGATAGACCCAGTCGTTCTATCCGTGCTTCTACCACAAGTGACGGGAAAACGATTATTCTCTTAGGTGGAGAGCATCATAAAGCTTGGACAAGGTGAAGATACACGCATTTATTACGAGGAACTGGAAGCATATGGAACCAAATACTTTACGTCGTTTGACGTCAAAAATCGTTGGTCCGCTCAAGACTTAACAACACTAGACAATCTCCCGTACATTGGTCGCTTATCCCCTTTACACACCGATCTATTTGTCGCGACAGGATACCGGAAATGGGGTATGACAGGTGGCACAAATGCCGGGATCATTTTGGCAAATGTCATCGTTCATGGCTCAGATGAGTTTGAAAGTGTATTTCTGCCTAGCCGAGTTCATGCCGATCCAAGTATTCGTCATTTCCTAAAGGAAAACCTCAATGTCGCATCTGAACTCATTAAAGGAAAAGTAAGCCCTGACGAACAAAGCATTAACAGCCTTAAGAACGATGAAGGAGCGGCTGTTCACTACCAAGGGAAAAAGGCTGGAGCCTATCGCGACAATGATGGACAAATTTTTATTGTTGATACAACCTGCACGCATATTGGGTGTGAAGTTGGTTGGAACAAAGGTGATCGTACATGGGATTGTCCTTGCCACGGCTCACGATTTTCTTATTCTGGTGATGTACTTGAAGGTCCTGCTAAAGAGCCACTCCCACTACTTTCACACGAAAAAACAACGACTTAATATGAAAAGCTGTGGAAAAAAGTTCCGCAGCTTTCTTCATTTCATGTAGAATTAGTGGAGGTAATAGGTAAATGATACGTAATGATGAAAGGAGTTGAATACATATGAATGGACAAAAGCGAGCAGATATCAAAGCTGGTTTACGTGTAGAAATTGTATTGAAACAGGACCAACGATCAGGAAAGCGGACGGAAGGAATCGTCAAAGACATTCTTACAAATTCCCCTTCTCATCCCCACGGTATCAAAGTCCGTCTAACTGACGGTCAAGTTGGCCGAGTTCAAGCTATTCTGAATTAATTTGAAAAAAATTCAAAATTACAGAAACCAGATGCCCTTCCATCCGTATATACAACTAAAGCACATTAACTAGTCGCTTATTATTGTAGGAAGGGAGTAGCTAGAAAATTTCATGAGTAGATAGCAAACTAGCGGTCAAAAGGCTTCAAAGGAGGAAATCTACATGGAGAACATAGAACAAATTTATTTATACGGATTAATCGCAGGCGGTGTATTAACACTTGTCTATATTTTAGTAAGTGATATGTTAGATGGCCTGTTTGAATTTATACCAGATGGCTTGTTTAATCCAACACTTATTCTTTCATTTGTAACCTTTTTGAGCGCTTGGAGGTTATCTACTCGAAACGCTTACATCGATTAACAGTATCATTATTCTTATCGTCTCAGCCCTTGTCTCACTGTTACTTGTTTTACTTTTAAATATATTTGTTTTAATACCATTAACAAATGCAGAAGAGTCTAATGCGTATACGGAAGACGACTTAATTGGTCGAGCCGGCCATGTCATAGTATCCATTCCAAAAGATGGTTTTGGTGAAGTGATCTTGCATGACTCAGGAGGCACCGTATCCAAAACAGCAAAAGGATTTGACGAGGAAGAAATTCCATCGGGAAAAGATATTCTTGTGATCGATATTAAAGATGGCGTTGCCTATGTATCTGTGAAAGATGAAGACTTATCATTTTAAATTTATTTTAGGAGGAATTTAATTGGATCAATTAATTACACCAACTATTCTTGTTATCGCAGCAGCCGCTGCTATTGTTCTAGCTTTAATCGGCGTATTTGTAACAAAGTATCGTACAGCCGGTCCTGATGAAGCACTTATTGTTACAGGTAGTTATCTTGGTGGAAAAAATGTAAATATTGATGGAGCAGGTAACCGAATTAAAATTGTACGCGGTGGTGGTACATTTGTTATGCCGGTTTTCCAGCAAGCAAAACCTCTCAGCCTTCTATCAAGTAAGTTAGATGTACAAACACCTGAGGTTTACACTGAGCAAGGTGTACCTGTTATTGCTGATGGTACAGCCATTATTAAAATTGGTGGATCTATTAGCGAAATCGCTACAGCAGCAGAGCAATTCCTTGGAAAAACGCGTGAAGACCGCGAGAACGAAGCAAAAGAAGTTCTTGAAGGTCATCTTCGTTCGATCTTGGGATCAATGACTGTTGAAGAAATCTACAAAAATAGAGAGCGTTTTTCACAGGAAGTACAAAAGGTTGCATCACAAGATTTAGCTAAGATGGGTCTTGTAATCGTATCATTTACAATTAAGGATCTTCGTGACACAAACGGATACTTAGAATCATTAGGTAAACCAAGAATCGCTCAGGTGAAACGTGACGCAGACATCGCTACAGCTGATGCGCAAATGGAAACACGTATTAAGCAAGCAGAAGCTAACAAACTTGCACAACGTTCTGAAATTGAACGTGCAACTGAAATTGCTGAAGCTGAAAAAGATAATCAGTTAAAAGTAGCTGAATATCGTACAGAGCAAGAAAAAGCGAAAGCACTTGCCGATCAATCTTACCACTTACAAGAAGCTCGTTCGAAACAGGAAGTTACAGAGCAGCAAATGCAAATTCAAATTATTGAGCGTCAGAAACAAATTGAGTTAGAAGAAAAAGAGATTGCTAGACGTGAACGTCAATACGATTCAGAAGTGAAGAAAAAAGCAGATGCCGATCGTTATGCTGTTGAGCAAGCAGCCGAAGCATCTAAAAGCAAGCAATTGGCAGAAGCCGATGCTGATAAATACCGTGTTGAAGCAATGGCAAAAGCCGACGCTGAAAAAGTACGCGTAGATGGTTTAGCACACGCTGAAGCGAATCGTGCACAAGGGGAAGCTGAAGCCGAAGTTATCCGTCTAAAAGGTCTTGCAGAAGCAGAAGCAAAAGAGAAAATCGCCGAAGCCTTCGAAAAATACGGTCAGGCTGCAATGCTCGATATGATTGTGAACATGCTTCCTGATTATGCTAAAGAAGTTGCTGCTCCACTAGGTAATATCGACAAAATTACCGTTGTTGATACTGGTGGCAATGGTGAGAATAGCGGCGCTAATAAGGTCACAGGATATGCCACAGACTTAATGAGTACACTGCAACATTCACTAAAAGCCTCTTCAGGAATAGACATGAAAGAATTAATCGAGAACTTCTCAGGAAAAGGCAATGTACGCTCTTCCATTGAAGAATTAACAAATGAAGTGAAGAACTCCGGAAAATCCTCTGAAACAGAAACAGCTGCAACTTCAGAAGATTCAACAGAAGAAGAGAAGTAAAATAAGCAAATAACCTATAAAGACGAGCGAACCTGATCAGGTTCGCTCGTCTTTTGGTTTCAAGATACTTATGAGAGCAAGAGGAATCTGCAGGCTTGCCGCTACCGGGTTAGGGGGCACGCTTTCCGTGGGCGGGTGCGAAATGTATGTCCGGAGCGGTAGCAATACTCTCTTATTAATAGGGCTCGATTTAGTAACTTATAATTTCTATCTCAGCCCTTTTCCCTCAATCTTCCCTTTTTATAAACAAGACTTTGAGATAATTACTTTCCTTATAGTTGCTCAAGTACGGGTAATCATCTGGTACTGTGTGTTCTTCAAGAATTGTATAGTTAAGCTTCTGGCTTTTGAACGCTTGTTCTACAAAAGTCTTAAACTTACGCATTCCTAACACACTATTATTTGTTGATGCTACAATGACACCATTTTTTTCTGTAATAGCAATGGCCTGTTTTAATAATGCCGGGTAATCTTTTGCCACGCTGAACGATTGTTTTTTTGAACGGGCAAAGCTTGGTGGATCAATGACAACAAGATCAAATAGAAGTTGTTTTTTCTGCGCATATTTAAAATACTCAAATACATCCATCACATGAATACGTTGCTGCTCCAAATCCAATCCATTAACTGAAAATTGCTCAATCGTACGTTCCTTACTTCTAGATGCCAAGTCCACACTTGTCGTTTGCACGGCTCCACCATTCGCTGCTGCCACTGAAAATGCACCAGTATAAGAAAAAGTATTTAAAACCGTTTTGTCTTTTGCATAGTCTTCGTTTATTCGTTTACGAACTTCTCGTTGGTCTAAGAATATTCCGGTCATTGGCCCATCATTCAGGTAAACAGCATACTTAATTCCATTTTCCATTATTAATAATGGTTCTGGCGCTTGTTCCCCTTCAACAAAATCATCATCTTCAACGTACGTTCCTTTTTGGGCAAAGCGTTTCTTCTCATAAAGCCCAATAAATGGGTATGTTCTTTTAACAGCTTCAATGACCCATTCCTTCATAGAATAAATACCTTCGCTGTAGTAAGTAATCACTCCATACTCCGCATAAAAATCAATGGTTAACCCACCAATTCCATCCCCTTCGCCATTAAACAATCGAAACGCATTGGTCTTCTCATCAGAGAACAAGCGGCTTCTCATTGCAAACGCCTTCTGGATTCTTTGTATGAATAGCTCAACATCAATGACTTCTTGTTTCTTAGTAGAAAGAATCCAACCTCTTCCTTTGTTTTGTTGCCCATAATAGCCTTTTGCAACAAAGGCTCCACTCTCATCCTCTATCGTTAGGAAATCCCCTTCCAATAAGGGTTCTTCTACTTGTTCCACTATTTCTTGTTCTACAATCGGAAATCCTCGTTTATATAAAGATGCTAATCGACTATCGACTTGAAGAGTTACATTCGCTCTACTCATAATTGCTCATCCTATCCTTCTTCTACTTTGTGCTTGCTCATTATAACATGTCATTTAAAAGCTACAGGGTAAAAGACTGGATTGTACGTTTTTCATGATCTTCCAACTCTTCAAAATGTCCATTTGTATATTCATGAATAACTTTTTTCCAAAATGCCTGAGCAGGTTTGTTTTCCTTTAGCTGCGCAACAACCCAGTTTCCATGCCAACGCTTAAACACTTCAAATGCCGCTTTTCTCCCTACTCCTTTTCTTGTAAATGGTTTTAATACAAAAAACTCATTTACTGCATTTGGAGATGAATCAGAGGTAGCTTCAAGAAGAACAAAGCCAGCTAACTGCTTATCTACCTTTATAAATAACGGTTTTAGATGTGGTTCAATCCAGTAACCATCTAACTTAAATGGTTCAAACCTTCCGTCTTTTTCAAGTTTAATATCTTGTAGATACTCACTAAATTCATAAATATAAAATTGCATAAGATTATGCAGGATAGGAGCCTCTTCACGTTTAATCGGTAAAATTTGCACTTCCATAGGATATCCTCCTCTTTTTCGGCTCATCATCTACATTCTTTTATTATGCAGAATATCCTCTATAAAAAACAAGGAAAGGAAGTGACTTTACCTAAAGAATACCTGCGAGGAACAGATCCTCACAGGTATTTGAGCTACATCTTACTCTTGTTTAAATTGCATATAGACGGCATGTGTCACAAGAAAGTCTTCTACTCCGTGCTTACCATCTGTACCACCAAGACCCGATTGACGCAAGCCTGCATGATAGCCTTGAATTGCTTCAAAATTTTCTCGGTTCACAAATGTTTCACCAAATAAAAGTTCGTTGGCTGCACGCATTGCTTCATGGTAGTTCTCAGTGTAAATAGACGAAGATAATCCATACTTGGAATCGTTGGCCCATTCAATAGCTTCATCGAACTCTTTAAACGTCAAAATTGGTAACACTGGTCCAAAAATTTCTTCCTGAATGATCTCAGATTTTTGATCGACGTTAACAAGAATAGTTGGTTCGTAGAAAAATCCTTTTTCTGTTTTCGCTTGTTGTCCACCAGTCACAAGCTGCGCCCCTTCTTCAATGGCGCGTTGCACCATGTCATGAACCCCATCCAAATGTTCCTTATTAATTAATGGTCCAATATCCGCTTGTTTGTCTTGAAGTGGATTACCATACGTTGTTTCTTTAAATGTCTTTGTTAGTTTATCAATAAATTCTTCCGAGACATCTTCATGAACATATACTCGCTCAGCATTTGTACATGCTTGTCCATTGTTTGTTAACCGAGATGCAGCGATATTCTCAACCGCTAGATTAACATCAGCGTGTTTAGTTACAATGGCTGGAGCCTTGCCGCCTAGCTCTAAATTCACTTTAGTCATATTCTGAGCTGCAGCTTCCATAACCTTTGTTCCAGCTCCAACACTACCTGTCATCGTAATCATGGCAACTTTCGGATGACTAGCCATTACATTACCTACTGAAGATCCCTTACCTGTAATGAGGTTATACACTCCCTCTGGCAGGTCGGATTCATCAACTAACTTTGTAAACTCAACAGCCGTGTTAGGTGTTTGTTGGCTCGGTTTTAATACGATTGAACAACCAGTTATTAACGCCGTTGCCACCTTACGAGCTAAGATAAATACCGGGAAGTTCCAAGGAACAATTCCACCTACAACACCAATTGGCTTTCGCTGCATGAGGATTTGTTCATTCGGCCGATCACTTGGCACAATCTCTCCTTCAATACGTCTAGCCCACTCGGACATATAATAGAAATAGTCGATAGCTGTTTGAACTTCTCCATTTGCCAACTCATAGTCTTTCCCTTGTTCCTCAATTAAAAGTTCAACAAAACGTTCTTTGTTTGCCTCAAGACGTTGCCCAAGATCTCGAACAATTTTGCCTCGTTCTACTTGAGTTTGCTTAGCCCATTTCTTTTGCGCTTCAAAAGCCGTTTCAATTGCTTGGTTTGTCTCTTCTTCTGTTGCGTTCGCTATTCTTGAAATCAATTGCTCAGTAGATGGATTAATCACATCGATGATTTCATCTGATTTTGAGTCAACATACTTTCCGTTTATATATAATTGATGTACATTCATTGATCGCTCACTCCTATTAAAATGAAGACTGTTTACTCTCTTTTATTGATGAATCGCTTGATCGGAAATTAATTAATCTACAGAAAAGTTTATAATTTGTAGATTGTACTGAGTGTGTACCCCTTACAAATACTGATAAACCTTACTGTTGTCATTCACAAAAAATTCATGGGCTAAAACGTATTCTTCTTTTATTAAGTAGTACAATAGAAGGTACAATCATAAATCTAGGAGGATATACTATATGAGGGATCCGATCAAACAATTTAAAGTCATTGGTTATTTAGAGGGGATTTCATTTCTACTCTTACTTGGAATTGCGATGCCACTTAAATACATGATGGGAATGGACATGGCCGTGACTATTGTTGGGGCCGCGCACGGTGCTTTGTTTGTGTTATATGTTGCCGCAATATTTTATATGATGATTCGTGTTCGTTGGTCGCTTTTAACAGCTCTACTAGCTTTCATTGCATCAATTGTCCCCTTTGGTCCCTTTATCTTCGACGCCAAAATATTAAAGCATCAAGAAACTCCCGCATAAGTAATACAATGCAAAAGCCTGAGATAGGCTTTTGTTTTTTTTACATACATATTTATTAACCTTATGTTTTATCCTAAACAAGTCGGGTAAACATTAAGTACAGGAGGCGATTAAAAATGAAACCAGTATATAAAGAATTTCAAAATGACGAAGAAGTGGTAACAGCAGTTAACGCTCTTAAATCACAAGGTGTAGATGAGGATAATATCTACGTTATTACACATGATGATGACCGAACAAACCGTGTGGCAGATAACGCAGATGCCAATACTGTAGGTGTAAGCGAAACCGGTCTAGGTACATCAATTAAAAACGTATTCCGTAAAAAAGGTGACGAGCTTCGTGCAAAATTTGAGGAACTTGGATTTAGTGCTGATGAAGCGAAATTACTAGAGGACAAGCTAGACCAAGGACAAATTATCCTTGCAATTAAGGATGCACCATCAACACTAACACTCTAAAATGCAAAAAGAGGCTGGGACAAAACCCAGTAAAGTGACTAAATGAAATAGACAGGCATCTTCGGATTTTCCGAAGATGCCTGTCTACTTTTTATAGATAAATCATTGGTTTTTAGAAGCAAAATAAGGACCCCTCTGATAGAATTAAGTTACCACACAAAACCCAAAGGGGGATCCTTATGTTTAAACAGTATACCATGCATGATGTCATTTTACCGCTTGATTTAGAAAGAAAATTACCGAAAAATGATATTGCTTTCACCGTGAACACTCTAGTTGAAAGTATCCCAGACGAAGCCTTCGACGCTTTCCTCCGGAAAACGGGACATCCTGCTTATCATCCTCGTATGATGATGAAAATTATTTTGTGCGCCTACACTCAATCGGTCTTTTCAGGTCGTAAGATTGCAGCCCTTCTTCAAGACAGTATTCGTATGATGTGGTTAGCCCAAGAGTATCAACCTAGCTATCGCACCATCAATCGCTTCCGAGTGAACCCCGATGTTCAAGACCTTTTGCGCCAGTGTTTTGTCCAATTCCGCTGTCAGTTGGTCCAGGAAAAGGTCATCGAAGAAGAAGCGATCTTTATTGATGGGACTAAAATCGAAGCGAATGCCAATAAGTTTACCTTCGTGTGGCGGAAGTCTACAGAAAAATATAGTGCTCAGTTGATGGAAAAGTCGAATCGGATGTACGAAGAACTTGTCGAACAGGAGATTATCCCTGCCATTGAAAGAGAAAACCCAGAAGCCCTCACGGACGAGGAGTTAGCACAGGTAGCAGAGAAACTTGACGACACCGTGCAGGGATACGATCGCCGTATTGAGGCAAGTGAAGATGTGGCCGAACGAAAGCAGCTACGCTCAGCACGTAAAGCACCGAAACAGTACCGTAAGCAGTATAACGACTTCATTACACGCAACCAAAAATATAAGAGGGATATGGAAATCTTCGGAGATCGTAAGAGCTATTCGAAGACAGATCCCGATGCCACATTTATGCGCATGAAAGACGATTATATGAAAAATGGACAGCTTAAACCTGGGTACAATGTGCAGTTGGCGACCGAAGGTCAGTATGCCTTGGCTTATGATGTGTTCCCAAATCCTACAGATACGCGAACCTTTATTCCTTTTTTAGATAAGATCGAACAGGATTTCTTTGCGTTACCCAAATATATTGTCGGAGATGCCGGGTATGGCAGTGAGCGAAATTACGACGATGTCGTCAGCCATCGGAAACGTATTCCTTTGATCACGTATAATCAATACCGAAAAGAGAAGAAAAAGAACTATAAACAAGACCCCTTCCAAATGTCTAACTGGCCATATGATGCCGAAGAGGATGCGTTCACTTGTCCAAATAATCGGAAACTAGCTTTTCACTATCATTCCGAAAAGCGTGATAAAGCGGGTTTTATGCGAAAGTACCGTGTGTATGAATGTGAGGATTGTTCGTCTTGTCCCTTCCGAGCTCAATGTACAAAAGCAAAAGAAGGAAATCAGAGAAGGATCTATTACAACGAACGTTGGGAAGAACAAAAAGCCTATACGAGACAGCTGCTTGCCGAAAAAGAAACAGGTGAAATCTATGGCAAACGCAAAATCGATGTGGAACCAGTCTTCGGATTTCTGAAGGCTAATTTGCGTTTCACTCGAGTCTCTGTACGAAGTAAAGAGAAAGTGAAAAATGAATTAGGATTCGCGTCATGGCGGTGAACATAAGGAAGTTCACCGCTAGAGCCGTTAGGTTTTCAAGATATTTTAAGAATCGAGTATCAAAAAAGATCTCCTTCACCAAGAAAATGGTGATGGAGATCTTTTTTTGTATCTGAGACTAGTTATGTCCCAGCCTCTTTTTTAATGTAACAATGTAAATAATTCTTTTTTTAATGATTTTGTAACACCCTCAATTGTATCGTGAGGTACTGGTTTACTGAAATAAAACCCTTGAATTTCATCACAGTTCATCCTCGTTAGCAGCTCTAATTGCTCCTCTGTTTCTACTCCTTCTGCTGTAACTACCAAACCGAGCTTTTGTGCCAGTGAAATGATAGAGGTAACAATATGATAATCCTTTGAACCACTCATTATATTTTGAATAAATACTTTGTCAATTTTAATTTTATCAACAGGCAACACGCGCAGATAGTTTAACGATGCATGACTTACACCAAAATCGTCTATCGCTATTTGAAATCCAAGCGCTCCTTAACCGTTTTAGCTTATCAATTGTCGCTGCTTCATTCTGCAGAATTGAATGTTCTGTAATCTCTAGTACAATTCGGCTTGGATTCACTCCATGTCTTTTGGTTGTGTTTAAAAGAGTGGCTTCCAACCGTTGTGACTCAAGCGTTTTAGTAGATAAATTAACAGATACATGAAAGTGTTTATCTAAACAACTACCGACCTGCTGACAGACCTTATCAATAACCCATTCATCTATCATCTCAATAATTCCGCATGCTTCTGCCACTAGAATAAATTGATCAGGTGCAATAAATCCTAATTTAGGACTAAACCATCGGATAAGTGCTTCGAAGTGAATACGCTGTGTATGAAGGTGAATAATAGGTTGGTAATAGACAGTGAATTCTTGGTTTTCAATTGCCTTGTTCAGCTCTCTTTCAAGCATGTGACTATCTAGCTCTCCATTTGGACGACTCTTACAGTCACTGTACCTTTCAATCCGATTCCCACCTAGCTGCTTCGCTTCAAACATGGCACGATAAGCCTGCATAATCAATCGATCAACGGTCTCTGTTTTTTCTGTTAAGGCTGATATACCAATACTTGCTGTAACAAAAATTTCAAGACTATTCACTATGAACGGTTCCACAAGGGAATTCTGTACATCTCGAGCTAACCTAGGTGCACGTTCACTATCCTCGATTGAAATAATTAATTCATCTCCAGTAATACGAGCAAGAATGGATTGATTATCCAAAATAGAATTCATTCTAGTCGCAATTTGGGTGATGATGTGCTCGATTCGCGCATGTCCAATTTTGTCTATAATATTGTTAAACTTATCTATATTCACATATAAAAGCGCTAAAGATTTATTCTGCTGTTGTTGGTTTTCCAGCTTCTGTTGGACGAATTCTCTAAAATAGTTGAAACTCGGTAAACCCGTTTTCATTTCAAACGTTGCTTCATTACCTACCTTCATATGCTCAGAATAAACTAACAAAAGCTTGTAAGAAACATTATTTGTTTCAATTGGAACGCTAATTATGCGTTCATAATCAGTTGCGTTTATTTTTTCGCTATATTCAACCGCAATATTTTCTCCAAGTGCTTTTAGAAATAATGAATGCATCCGCTCTGACCTATATCTTGGAATAACGTCATCCATAAACTTACCCACTGATTGCTTTGTTAGATAAGTGGTTTCATCAGCTTTTACACTAATATAATCATACCGAAACCGACCGTCCACATACTTTAATATATACACCGTATCATACGTATTACGTAGGGCATCGGCTAGCTTCATTAATTGAATATTAGCTTGTATAGTCAAGGTTGTTTACAGACTCCTTTCTTCTGCGTCCACTCAGAAGTCCCTACTTTTATATCGTAAAACAAAGCGGTTATTTCAAGTATTTCCACTAAATAAGTTTTCAGTTCATGATTGGGAAATGATTATGATGATTTGGTTGCACTATCAGCTTTCTTTTTCTTACGTTCTTTAACTATTTTTAGAATGACTGGATACAAAACGGGACCCCACCTAATTGCTAATCGAATGATTCTTGGCATCTTTGCACACCCCACTATCTATTATGTATGTTTAATATTCCCTTGATTTTCAGAAAAGAAACATTTTCATTGTTTTTACGTTATCATAGTAGGGAAGACATCAAGTATCATTGTTTATAGGTAGGTGATTAGGTGAATAGATGGGTCTCTACTTCAGAGAAAACATCCTTTTTACAATGGTTCCTAAAAAACCATCGCTTAAAAAGCAAAGAAGCTCGCACAATTTTAGACTATTTGATCAACCACTCTCATATTTTAGAAAATACAACTTTTAGCCATACACTTTCTACTGATTCAAAAACGATTGTGATTTCTAGCATGCAATCAGATGAACCTGGCTTTATTTATTATGACCACGGTAAAAAAAGTGAGGACCCTTCAAAAGTGCTTGGTGATTTCATGGCGCATCCAGGGACAAAACGAAACATGATGATTCATTTTTACGGTAGCCACATACATTCTAGTTATCAGAAATTAGTACAAACTCCTATTAAAGAACAGTTCCAAAATTATAAGCGCTTTAAAAAGTATGAACTAGCAACAAACAGCGTATTAAGCCAAGTCCAACAGCAAACAGACAGAGCTAGCCTGCTTGCTGATATTGACCAGGCTCTAGATGAACGAAATGAAGCTCGTTTTAAAGAATTAACGCTCCTACTAAGAGAGTTGGATCAGTAACATTTGTAGTTATTGGTTCATTTGCTCAATCGTTTGTAGGGCTTTTTTAAGCAGAAGTGGTGCTGTTTTGGTCGAGTAAGAGAGTTGCAATCGTTCCGTTCTCTTATGTGCATCTTTTCCAAATGGCCCGATATTTATTGTTGGCATATCAATGTGAGCGATTTGCTTCAGCGGAATGTCATAACCATGCTCAAATAAAGGCATGTGACGTTGCAAGGAATCAACAGCTGTTTCATCATCGCTGACCCGACAATAACTTACATCAGACAGACCGGGGAAAAAAGTTTTAACAGCTACTTGCTCCCCGCACAGCTCGGCTGCATAATGCCTTAGTTCATCAACCATCTGGAGCATATTATGATCCTTTGTACGATCCAAACTCACATGTGGATAATAGGGAGGCTGAAGTAATACTAAATAAAATGGTGCCAGGTCAAGGAAATAACTTGATAGTTTTCTAGCAATCCCTAAAGTTTGTTCGGAATAATCCTCTGATCCAGTACTATTTAATTCAAGCGCTTCCTTGAAAATATGGTCAAATGACTGACCATACTTCTCTATCCCTATTCTATAGAGATCCTGTATTGTATATACTTTCAGTTCAGGAGCCTCACTATTTCCCCCCTGGGAATATGGGTTTGGGCTGAACGAAGTGTAACAAGACGTTCATAGATATTTTTACTTGCCCGATCACACGCTGCTACCACTTTATCTACTACTTCCTCTGGCTGAGTAGACAGCGTCAATACATTGTATAAGAGGTAGGCTTCATTTGGCGTTTGCACATCATAACTATCCTTCAAATCTCTAATTCGCAGACATGTTGGAGAGGGTGATTTTTCACCTTCTGCGTTATCTGCAAAAACCTCTGACCACTCCATTTCAACGGCAATTTGAGCTGCCATAACAGATGCGTTAATGCCCTCAAGAGGCTGGCCTACATGTGTCTCTCTTCCTAGGCAATAAATAAATGGTAATAGTTTACCTGTTGAACCTGTGTAGATATACTTTTGATAATCATTTGGGAATGAAGAGAAGTTCGGCTCACTACAAATACACGCATCAAAAGTCCAACCCTCACGCTTCAATCGATCGAGTTCATCCACTGCCGCAAACATTCCTTTTGAGAGTTTTTCTTCATCGGGGACAGATACTAATAAAAGATTCTGATTTTTCGTTTTAGACTCACTAAAGTCTTGTAAGACAGAGAGCTGCATGGCTAGACCGGCTTTCATATCCATCGTACCTCGACCAAATAAATAATCCCCAGAGTCTAAATCACCTTTAGCATGTGCATCCAAATACCCTTCTTTTTCTTGTTTTAATTCCATTTCTAATTCGTTTGGTAAAAAGGCATATGGTTTATATTGACCAAAATCATCAACACCTACCACATCAAAATGGCTCAACAAAAGAGTAGCATGTTTTGATTCGGGATTTCCTTCCATCAAAGCGATAACGGCCTCCCTTTTTAGTGGGTCTCCATTTATCGGGGTTCTTGTAATGTGATGAGGATTTTTTTTGTAATATTCCATACGGTTAAGAATTGTAACGATTGCATCCGCCATCTCACATTCGCCATGAGTTCCAGAAACACTAGGCTGACTGACTAATTCAAGAGTTAGTTGCTTCACTCTATCTGCATGTTCATATTGCGTTACCTTCTTCTGATCCATCATCATCGCCCCTTCTATCTCTCTTTATTTGAACCTTTCTGATACGTCTATTTTTAAAAATATGCATGTTCAACCTAAATTGCCTCTGATTTGCATATAATACTGAATCAACGTAGGTCGTTTTTCTCATCATAACAATATTGACGAAAAGTGACGAATGATTTTATCAATTTATTCTTCATTTCTTGTCAGGTTATCTCCAAAGATTTATAAGCTTACAATCTTGACATTTTTGCCGTAGACTATTAAAGTTTACTTAGTGCAACTTTTAGTCGCTTGTCATACTTTTTAAAAGTAAGAAGGTTTTTATCAAAGAGGGGAATTTCAGCATGAGAAAACCATTTGTTGCTATATATACGGTAATTATAGCGGTACTTGCCTTATCTGGCTGTCAATCTGCAACTGAACAAGCAGCTGATGGTCAACTATCGGTCGTTACTACAACCGCACAAATTGCTGACCCGCTGCGTATAATTGGAGGCGATCGAATTCACGTTGAGAGCTTAATGGGTTCAGGAGTCGATCCTCATCTATACGAAGCCTCACAAGGTGATATCAGCAAGCTTGAACAAGCTGATGTGCTCTTTTATAACGGTGTTCATTTAGAAGCTAATATGAGTGAAGTGTTTGAACATACATCTGTACCAACTCTTGCATTTGGAAGTGCCGCAGATCCTGCAGAATTACTTGAGGATCCTGCATCAGCAGGCTCTCCTGACCCCCATATCTGGTTTGATATTGATATCTGGGAAGAAGGTATAACGGCCGCTGTTGAAAAGCTAAAGGAAATGTCACCAGAAGATGCTTCATTTTTTGAACAGAATAAACAAGACTATCTAACTCAATTAGAGGATTTAAAGGCTTATTCAAAAGAAAAACTAAGTTCCATCGATGAAGATCAACGAGTACTCGTTACAGCTCACGACGCCTTTCAATATTTTGCACGTATGAATGACCTAGAAGTAGTTGCCTTACAAGGGCTAAGCACAGAATCTGAAATTGGTATATCCGATGTACAGTCAACGGTTAACACGATCGTTGAAAAAGACGTACCTGCCGTATTTGTTGAATCGAGCGTCAACAAATCAGCCATTCAATCTGTTATCGAAGGCGTACAAAGACAAGGCCACCAAATTTCACTTGGTGGGGAGCTGTACTCTGATGCAATGGGAGAAGAAGGCACAGAGGCAGGCACATATATAGGGATGTATCGCTATAATGTAGATACCATATACGATGCTCTTTCAGGAGGGACATAAACGATGTCACATGTATTAGAAGTAAACAATATAAGCGCGGCTTATCGGAAAAATAAAGTATTGGATCAAGTGTCCTTTGCCGTTGAGCAAGGCACACTAACAGGGATTGTTGGCCCCAATGGAGCAGGTAAATCCACTTTAATTAAAACTCTTTTGCAGCTTCATCCATCTCTTAGTGGAGATGTTGCTTTTTTTGGTCATACTCTCAAAGCAGAAAAAACACGAGTCGGCTACGTTCCTCAGAGAGGCTCAGTCGATTGGGATTTCCCCACAAATGCTCTGGATGTTGTGATGATGGGCCTTTATCAGAAAATTGGCTTGGTTCAAATGGCCAATGCGTAGACATAAGGAAAAGGCATTTGAAGCGTTAGATAAGGTTGGCATGGGCGATTATGCTAATCGGCAAATTAGTCAGCTTTCAGGAGGACAACAACAGCGTGTCTTTTTAGCAAGAGCGTTGATTCAGGAGGCCGACCTGTACTTTATGGATGAACCTTTTGCTGGTGTAGATGCCTCAACGGAGAAAGCCATAATGACCATTCTAAAAGAACTTAAAAACACTGGTAAAACAGTGCTTGTTGTTCATCACGATTTGCAAACAGTAACCGATTATTTTGATCAGGTTCTGTTATTAAACAAATCTGTGATTGCACACGGTCCAACACAGACTGTGTTTACTGCAGATACCATTGCAAGTGCATATGGTGGTGCCGTCCGATGGATGAAGGAGGGAATTACGAATGGCCATCCTTCTCTCCAGTAACTTTCAATGGGTTCTGTTAAGCACAACACTTTTAGGTATTGCTGCAGGGATGTTTGGTACATTGGCTTACTGGAGAAAACAAAGCTTGATGAGTGACGCACTCTCTCATGCTGCCTTACCTGGTGTAGTGATTGCTTTTTTGATCATGAACGAAAAAAACCTACCTTTCCTTATTCTTGGAGCAGGTATAAGTGCCTTGCTTGGCGCGTTGTTCATTCAAACGATTAAGAACTCAACTCGCATCAAAGAAGATACAGCAATGGGTATGATTCTCTCCGTCTTTTTTGGTGGTGGAATTATGCTTCTTACCATCGCCAATCGCTCCGGTGGTGGGAATCAGAGTGGCTTAGACAGTTTCATTTTTGGTCAGGCGGCTACAATGGTTCAATCAGATGTCTATATGATGGCGGGATTAGCCGGACTTGTTATTTTCATCATTATTATAGCCTTTAAAGAGTGGAAGCTCTTTTTATTTGATCCAAGTTTTGCTCAAGGCATTGGTTACCCTCTCAAAGGAATGAATGTCATTTACTTACTTGTTCTTGTTATTACCATTGTCATTGGTATTCAAGCAGTTGGAGTCATCTTAATGGCTGCTCTTCTCATTATTCCGGCTGTCAGCGCAAGATACTGGACTCACTCTTTCCGGACAATGATGGGACTTTCAGCAGCATTTGGAGGCGTTTCTGGTGCACTCGGCACATTTATAAGTGCACAAGGAGCAGGTTGGCCAACGGGGCCATTTATCGTGTTATCTGCTTCCTGTTTATTTCTTGTCTCTTTAGTTATCGGAAAAGAAAAAGGGTTACTAATTGAATGGTTGGAATACCGTGCAGTTCGACGAGATAATCAGCCGAAAGGAGGCCAGGCATGACATATGTTGCTTGGATTCTAGTAACGGCTTCTTTAGTAGGGATGTCGTGCGGGATGATCGGTGTTTTTCTCGTATTAAGACGAATGGCTATGATGGCAGATGCAATCAGCCATACTGTACTACTTGGAATTGTGTTAGCTTTTATGATCACACATAGCCTCGAAGGCGTTCACATGCTAATTGGAGCTGCACTCGCAGGTTTATTAACGACCTACTTAGTTCAATGGTTCCAATCAAAAGGAGTTCAATACGATGCTTCTATTGGCGTTGTGTTCACAAGTTTGTTTGCGATTGGCGTGATCTTAGTTTCAACAAGTATCGGGAACGCTCACTTAGACATCAAACACACGCTAATGGGAGAAATTGCATTTATCCCGTGGAATACCGTCACACTTCCGGTAATTGGGTTCGAGGTACCCGTAGCTACATTGACACTATTTTGTGTATTCCTACTTGTGCTAGGTCTAATCTTAGCCTTTTATAAGGAATGGAAAATTACTGCTTTTGATCCTGCTTTAGCTGCAAGCTTAGGGTTTCCTGTCATAGCTCTTCATTACCTATTTATGACGTTAGTCTCTCTAACAACGGTCGCTTCATTTGATGCAGTGGGAGCAATCCTTGTGGTAGCGATGCTTATTACTCCAGCAGCATCTGCTTATTTATGGACAGAGCGATTGTCGATTATGCTAATATTAAGTGCTTTGTTCGGCGTTATTTCTTCTATAACGGGGTATTACATTGCCGTATGGCTTGATACATCCGTTTCGGGTTCAATGGCCTTTTCAACTGGTATCGTGTTTGTCATTAGTTTTATCTTCTCGCCTTCACATGGAATGATTTCTCGCTTGGATTCGTCCACAAAAAACAAATAATGAAAAGGCTGCTCTAATTGAATAGAGGCAGCCTTTTTTTATGTTGTCATGATTGTTGGATGAGTCATAACAATAAAATCAGCATCCTTGGCCGGAAACGTTGCTACACTCTTAAATCCAGTGTTTTCATACAACCGAATCGCTCGAGTATTAAAGGTTGCAACAGACAACCTAACTCCTGCATCTGGAAATTGTTTTTTTAAATAAGAAACGATTATTCGAAAAAAATCCTTACCATTTCCTTGACCAGTATAGGAGGGCGCCATGCCTATTCCAACATCAACATAACTCTCTCGGTATATACCGGCAGCTCTTCCTTCTGGTACTTGAGCAGATGGGCCAATACAGAATATCCCGATTAGCTGATCTCCATGTCGGACGGAGTAATAAGCATTTATCAAAAACTCCTGCATGGCCTCAGCCTGTGATTTAATATTGTAAAAATCATATGGCGACTCGTATTTCCATTGAATGACACGAACAGCATCTTCTGGTGTGATGTCTGCTATCACACAGTCCTTCATTGGACAGCCTCCTTTAGCATGACGTTACGACGAGAGCACCCAAGTACGGATAGCCTTCGCAACACCCGCTTCGTCATTTGTTGAAGTGACCCAGTTTGCTGTATCCTTCACTAACTGTTGAGCATTGCCCATTGCCACTCCTATTCCGGCCTCTTTAATCATAGCTAAGTCATTTAAGCTGTCTCCAACTGCCATAACGTGATCCATTGTGATATTAAGATACCCACAAACTTTCTCTAACCCTCTTGCTTTATTTACTCCAGCAGCATTAATTTCAAGGTTAGTTGGACTTGAGTTACTAATCTCAAGCTCACCATGAGATTGAAGTTCTTTTAAGATTGCAAGACGAATCTCATCATCTTCCACATCAAATCCAAATTTCAACCACTCAGTTTGATGGATATCATCAGGCATCTCATTTCTCCAAACCTGACCAACAGATGTTGCCCACGCATGTGTACCATGCTCATTACGCAGGTCCCACATTCTTTGCACAAGCTTGCTATCTAATTGATTTCGCTCCATTAAATTTAAATTCTTATCCCAAATCTCGCTGCCATTCACTGTCACCAAATAAGAGCTAAGCTTTAGTGTTTCTGCAAACTCGCTACACGTCATTAAAGAACGCCCTGTGCTCAGTACAACATATATACCTTGTTCCTGAGCTTCAGATATTGCCTGTGCATTTTCTTTAGATAACTGATGATTTGAATCAAGTAATGTCCCATCTATATCTAATGCGACTAGTTTAATCTCTTTTTTCTCTCTTTGTATGGTCATTATACTCTCCTATCTCTGATCTTTAATCGAATGTTACTGTTTCCCAGTACGTAATTAATGTCTCAATTCCTTTATCATAATTCTCTAGATGAAAATGCTCATTCGGAGCATGGAAATTCTCACTCGGTAAACCAAATCCCATCAATAGGATAGGAATATTAAGCACCTGGTCAAAGGTTTCAACAACCGGGATAGAACCACCCATCCTAGTAAATAAAGCTGGTTCTCCGTATACTTTCTCATAAGAGTCCGCAGCCGTTTTAAAAGCTGGATGATCGGTAGGTGCTAAAAATGGCTTACCTTTATCAAAACGTTTAGTTGTAACCGTTACGCCCGGTGGGGTATGAGCCTCCAGATGCTTCTCAATGAATTCAGAAATCTGATCTGGATCTTGTCCTGGCACCAATCTGCACGTAATCTTAGCATGAGCCTCAGAAGGAATCACTGTTTTGACACCTTCTCCTTGAAAGCCTCCATAGATTCCATTCACTTCTAACGTTGGGCGGATCCACGTATGTTCACGCGCGGTATACCCTTTTTCCCCAAAGAGTTCTCTTACACCTAACTCGTCCTTTAGCTCCGTTTCATAATCACCTAAGTTCTTATAACTTTCACGTTCTTCTGCTGTTGGCTCAATTACGTTGTCATAGAAGCCTTCTACTTGAATTCTTCCGTTCTCATCTCGTAAGGTATCAAGCAATTGAACTAACGCATGAATGGAGTTTTGAACAGCACCACCGTATAATCCAGAATGCAAGTCACCCTTTGCACCTTTCACATCGACCTGAAGGCTACACATACCTCGTAACCCTGTACATACAGCCGGTCTTCCTTTTCCAAGCATCGGCGTATCAGAGATAAGCAAAACATCCGCTGCAAGTAGCTCTTTATTATCGGCCACAAACGCATCAAGACTTGGGCTGCCAATTTCCTCTTCGCCCTCAATCAAAAACTTTACGTTAAAAGGAAGCTTGCCATTTACTTTAAGTAACGCTTCCACAGCTTTGATATGCATAAATGTTTGTCCTTTATCATCACTTGCACCACGAGCAAAAAGCTTCTCATCGTGAATAACCGGTTCAAAAGGAGGACTATCCCACAGTTCGACTGGATCTACTGGCTGAACATCATAGTGGCCATAGACTAGGATCGTATGAGTATTGTCTGCAGAACTCCACTCACCATACACAACAGGATGACCTGGCGTCTCCATAAGCTCCACTGTGGTTAGTCCGGCTTTTTCAAGTGATTGAACAGCCCACTCTGCTGCTTTGCGCACATCCCCTTTATGATCTGAAAGTGCACTAATGCTCGGAATACGCAGGAACTCAATTAATTCATTTAAGTGATTCTCGCGGTTTTCATGAATGTAAGTCAATACGTTGTTCGACATAAACCTCTTCCCTTCGTTTGTTAAATATGTAGTTAGAATTAGTGTATCACAGCACTGTCCAAATGAAACGGTATGACTCCTAGACAAAAAAATGCCAGGAGCTTTTTAACGCCTCCTGGCTTGGGTATGATTCGTTATCTAAAACTTTCTGGGAATATTGTAAGGTCTATTCCCCATAGAACAGGCAGTAACAAATAGACTGCTGCTATAATGAGGACCGTAGCAATAATATTTACAATGAAACCAACACGAACCATCTCAATAATTTTCAGCTTACCTGTTCCAAATATAATGGCATTTGGTGGCGTCCCAACCGGCAACATAAAGGCACAATTTGCTGCCAGTGCACTTGGTATCATTACAGCATATGGATGAATATTAATAGCTAGAGCAAGTGCTGCAACGATTGGCATAATCATTGTTGCCGTAGCTGTATTAGATGTAATTTCAGTCATGCCCATAATAAGTAATGTAGTAGCTACAATTACTAAGAAAATATGCATACCGTCTAATACTTGAAGTTGCTCTCCCATCCAATCGGATAAACCAGAAGATGTAAATCCTGCCGCAATCGCAAGACCTCCTCCAAATAACAGGAGTACTCCCCATGGAATATCTCTGGAATCCTTCCATTCCAAAATACGTGAGCCAAATTTTTTAGAAGCTGGCATTAAGAAAAGCGCAGCTGTTGCAGCCATAGCAATCATTCCATCTTTTAGATCAAGATCCGTAAAAATCCTTGTCCAAATCAACTCTCTTGTAACCCACATAAAAGCAGTAATAATAAATACGGTTAGTACTGCTTTCTCTTCAAACGACATTTCACCTAATGCTTTGCGCTCTTTCGTAATAACTTCTTGACCACCCGGCAAGCCTTTAATTGTCATCTTAAAAGCAAACCTTCCTAGGTATAGCCAAGTAAACACTAATAAGATTGCTACAACCGGTGCAGCAAAAAGCATCCATAATGCAAAGGAGATCTCTACACCAAATAATTCATTTACCTGAGCGGCTAGAATGATATTTGGAGGTGTTCCAATTAAGGTTCCAAGTCCTCCGATTGTTCCCGCATAACCAATTCCAAAAATTAAGGCTTTCTCAAACTTAGGAAGCTCCTTTTCTTCTGGTTTTCCCTTTAAAGCAGAAGCAACCTGTGCTGTAATTGCAAGTCCCATTGGAATCATCATCATAACGGCTGCAGTGTTTGAAACCCACATGGATAAAAATCCTGTCGCAACCATGAACCCAAGTAGGATACGCTGCGTACTTGTACCAATTAAAGCGATAATCCCTAAGGCTAATCGTTTATGAAGGTTCCATTTTTCCATAGCTGTTGCAATAAAAAATCCGCCTAAGAATAAAAAGATAATATCATTTCCATATGCAGATGTAACTGTTCCAGAATCAAGAGCACCTGTTAAAGGCAATAATATAATTGGCAATAGTGAAGTTGCAGGAATCGGCATGGCCTCTGTGATCCACCATGTCGCAACCCAAAGAGTCACCGCCAGTACAGCTTTCCCTTCAAAAGAAAGACCATCTGGTTGGAAGAAAAACAATGTTAACATAAACAATAATGGACCTAGTATTAAACCAACAAGCTGAGGTGTTTTATATGGTTTTTTTACTTCTTCATCATTATTGGGGTCCTGATTCTTAGAACCGTTTGACCCTGCTTCAGCCTTATTATTTTGACTAGACGCCTTTCTAGCCGCAGCTGCATCTTTTTGATAAGAGAATACATTTATTAATCGTTTAGTCTGTCTATGTGATTGCCATAAACTTTGCCAAACACTTTGAGTAAAAGCTCTCATGTGCAATACCTCCAATTTGTAAGCGTTTTCTTCATTTTGAAGCATTATTTTATATCCGTCCACTATTAAAAACTAATGACAGGACTTATGTAACTTATTAAAGTGAGAAATGTCACTACTTCTCTCCCAAAAATAGTGACATCATGTATTCATTTCCTTTTGCACTAACTTTATATTGCTGAAGCGGTCTTCCTGAACCTTCGTAGGATACCTCCATTTCTAAAAACTCGCTCTCTTCTAAATAACGGAGATACTTTCTAAGGGAAACCCTAGATATGGATGACGCTACTGCCAAATCAGCTGTTGAAAACCAGCTATCAAAATGCTTAATTTCTTTTAGAACTCTTAGAAAAGTATGCTTAGTTATGCCTTTTGGCAGTTCCTCTTGACCCGATTCATCCACTCTGTTTCTGGATAAGAATAAATGATCAAGCTCTTCTTGCTTTAATGCTTCTGTTTGAAGTTGATTAAATTGATGTGCGTATTGACTCAATGCCTCTTTAAAACGCTCAAATTCAAAGGGTTTCATCAAGTAATCAACTGCACCAAATCTAAGCGCCATCTGTATAGATGTTTGGTCATTTGCGGAGCTGACTACGATGACATCTGTCTCCATACTTTTAGATCTTAGCTCTGTCAGCAGCTCTAGTCCATTTTCATGATTGATGTAAATATCTAACAAGATTAAATGCACTTCTTCTTTCTCTAATATCTCCCATGCTGTCTTAATCGTATTAGCTGTACCTACTAATGAAAAGCCAGCAACACGCTCTAAATAAATCCCATTAAATTTTGCAACCATGGGATCGTCTTCAATGATTAATACGTTTATCATATTCTACTCCTTGTAACGGCAACTCTGCCCTTAATGTAACACCTTCATCATTATTAGCTAATAGTTTCAGCTCTCCCCCTACTTCTTCAGTAGAAGTGAGCATTAGATACATGCCATAGCCTCTCTCTGATCCCTTAGTAGAATTCCCTTTATCTAAAAGCTGGTCAAGCTTTTCCTGTGCTATTTTTGCACCGTTGTCTCTGACTTTCCACAGAATATTCTCTCCATCATAATCAATCGTCACAATTATTTTAGGATTTTTTATTGTCGAAAGTGCTTCAGATGCATTATCGAGACTATTGCCAATTACTGTTATAAGAACATTTAATAGTTTAGGCTCTTTCACCACTGGCCATGATGATTCACCAGTAAGACTAATCTCAATTCCATTATTTTTCACCATATTAAGCTTATTTAAAAGATAGCCTACTAACACTGGGTCATTAAGATGCCTTGAAATCCAACCGACATCCTCTTGATAATAAGTTGAGATCGTTTTGATATATGTTTGTAATTCATCGTATGACTCCGTATGAACCATTGCAGATACTACATGAAGCTTATTCATAAACTCATGAGTATGCATACGTAAGGCTTCAGCATATGATTTGATTCCTGATAACTGATCCAAGCGCAAGAGTAAACTCAGTCTTGTCCTGAAATGTTGCCATCGCTCCCATACGTACTCCATTTGAATCTACAGGCACTCGATTTACTACCAAGCTCAAGTTCATTGAGAGTAACCTGTTGATTACGTTCTATCCTGTCTTTCTTCAAGACATCGTGCAAGTTAAATTCAGGTATGAACTCAGCGACATCCTGATAGAGTGGACTTTTGTCTAAACCGGCTTTTTGGAGCATCTTCGTCGCAGCCTCATTCACAAGAATGATCTTACCACTTGAGTCAATGGCAAGAATGCCTTCTTGTACAGAGGATAAAATGGCTTCCCTTGTTTCTAATAGCTGAGCAATTTCAACTGGCTCAAGATTCTGCATCGACTTTTTCACTTTAGAAGCTAAAAATACAGCGCCAATGATTCCAGGAATTAGACCAAAAAAGCCACCTAACAATACCATGAATTGACTCCGATAAACCGCTTCGTTAATGTGAGCAGTCAAAATACCCACGGACACTACACCTATCTGCTCTCTTGTTGTCTCATCAAAAACAGGGATAAATGCTCGTAATGATTCACCAAGCGTACCCTCGGCAGTAGATGTATATGTCTCCCCCTCAAAAGCTAGGCCCTCATCATTTCCAACAAATTTTTTTCCAACTTGATCAAAGGTTGGGTGCGTTAAACGTATACGATCCATATCCATCACAACAATGTATTCTACATTCGTCTCAGATTGTACTTCTAATGTATACTCCTGCAATCGTTCTCTTGTATTCTCATTTGTCAAACCTTCTATAACAACTGGCGATCTCGCAAATGATGTGGCAATGGTCCAGACCTTGTCTTCGAGCGAAATCCTTGTTGTTTTTGCATTGTCATAAGCAACAAGGATACTCGTACAAGAAAGTGCGATTAATACAACCATACACACAAGTAAAATAATGATCGTTTTTAAACTATAGGTTTTCTTAGAATTTTCCCTCTTAAAATCACTCACTTTAATTAACGACCTTTCTTGAGATAACCCTTACATCACTATACTCACTATAACAAAGAAGACTTTAGGATAACAGAGCAGGAACGTTCATCGATTCATAAATAAAAAGCCTAATCATAACGATGTATGATTAGACTTTTTCACTTCTCTCACCATTTAAATACTTGTACCAATTCTTGTAGCTCCTCCGAGAGACTAGATAAGTTTTCGGCTGAACTTGCGATCTCTTCCATAGATGCAAGTTGTTCTTCTGTAGAGGCAGAAACAGTTTGCATTTCGGTTGTAGTCTCTTCGGAATGAGCTGCTAACTCGTTAAATACATGTACAAATTCTTTTGTCCCTGATGAAACTTTATTTGCTTCTGAGGTCACATAGGTGATTTTTTTAACCATGTTCTTTATATGCTGATCAATTGTCGCAAATGATTGGTTTGCCTGACTAGCTACTTTTATTCCATTTTCTACTTCTGTCCCTCCAACTTGCATCGCATCGGATGCCAAACCGGCTTGTTCTTGAATGGCTAGAATCATATCGCGAATTTGTTCGCTGGCTGCTGCAGATTGTTCGGCAAGCTTCCTTACTTCCTCAGCAACAACTGCAAAACCTTTGCCATGTTCTCCTGCTCTTGCCGCTTCAATGGAGGCATTTAATGCCAACAAATTGGTTTGTTCTGCAATTTCTTTAATAACAGCTGTTACTTGATTTATTTCTTTAGAGCTACTTCCAAGTTGTTTGATTCGTTGTGCAACAGTTACGCTTGTTTCTTTTATTGTATTCATTTGATTCATACTCGTCTTCACTGCTTGACTACCAGCGACAACTACTTCTTGCACATCTCTTGCTGTAGAGGATGCAACATTCGTTTCTCGAGCCATTACGTTCACAGATTCTGAGAGTTGACTTGCTTTATTTGTACTGCTCTCCATTCGAGTTCCTTGCTCTTCTGTTGTACTGACAACCTCTTGTACTGCGGTAGTAATTTGTTCTGTAGCCCTGGTATTTTGTTCAGAGCTTGCAAGTAACTGCTCAGATGCGGCTGCTACTTGTGTCGATTTATCTAATACTCCTTGAAGAAGGGCTAGGAAAGAGACTCGCATTTGTTCAAAGGAGTTCGCTAACTCACCAATCTCATCTCGTCGATTTTGTTTTAATTCCTTGTTTTCACTAAGATCTCCTGTTCCAATGCGTGCTGCAGCTTTGGTAAGACTACGTATTGGCTTTGTAATGGAACGAATGACACCAGAAATAATGATAGCTCCAAGTAGTAGAGTGATCCCAATAACCGTAAGTGTTGTCCACAGAATTGGATTCACAGTACTATCTACTTCTTTCGTAAAATAGGTACCTGCAAGCTTCCAACCTGTAAGTTCATTTGTACGAAAGCTCATATATTTCTCTTCCGCTTCAAATGTATATTGAAATGATCCTTCCTCAGATTGATACATTTTTGCAAAGAACTCCTCTTGGGCAACTGTACCAATTTCATTAGAGGGGTGAGAAATAAAGCTTTGATTTTTATCTAAAAGAAATAAATAACCATCCTCTCCTACTTTTATCGCCTCAAGCATACTGGTCAGATTGTTTAATTCTAAATCAATGGCGACAACGCCACTTCCATCTTCTAGAGAACGAGCTAGTGTAACAGATACCTTTTTGGTTGCAAGTGACGTATAAGGTGCTGTAACAATAACCTCTCCACCCGCTCCTTTTGCTTGCTTGGTACCAGGACCTCTCTCGAATATCAAACGTATCTGGGTACTCAATAAAAGTTGGTTGATAGATGAATGTACCAGAATCTGTCCCTATTATTACCTGTCCCACATTTGATTGTGAAACATTAAATTGCTCTAGATAACCTGATACTTCTCTCTCTATACTACTGTCATCTAAAGACACATCTGATAGCTCAGCAGCAAGTAGATTGAGATTCTCTGTTTGTGAGGTAATGTATTGATTAATCATTTGATCGAGTGTATGTGTACTTTCCTGTGCTTCTTGCATCATCAATTCATTTGTATTTTCCTTAGCACTATTATAGGCAAAGTACCCTATAACAAGTGGTGGCAACGTTAGGATGAAAACAAAAGAGACAATAAGCTTCAATCGTATGCTGAATCCTTTTTTCTTCTGTTGCTTCTTTTTCCTTGTCATTCGTCTTCTCTCCTTTTTAGCCGAGGGCAGTCCTTTCTCTTTTATCGGCTTCTTACAATTAAAGGTTAAGAGAAAAAACAGTAAAAAAGGCTTAATTAGCAATTTCATGCAAAAAAACCGAACTGTCGTTCATGCTGGTGGCAGCATGAACGACAGTTCGGACCTCTAATTTCTTATATTGAGTCTTTCAAAAGTGCTAGGAATCAGTATCTAGGTATAATTGATTGTTCAGTATATATTGATAGCAGCTCTCTGGCAGGAGATAGCGTGGCTCTCCTCCCCTACTAAACTCTTCTCGAATATACGTTGAACTTATTTCCATAGCTAATCCCTTATCTACCAAGTGGAATCGACCATCATCAGCATTACGCAGCAAAGGAGATTTTGAGATGGTCTTAAGCATATCAATTCCATCACGGGCCATCACGATGAATTGATGTTCTTCGACAAGCTTTTCACCTTGAACCCAACTGCCTTTTCCGATATTAACTAAGATATCGGCTCCCATCACAAAAAATAACTCATCATTCGAATACTGTTCTTTTAACCTTTGCATGGTGAAATATGTGTATTGCTTACCAATTGGAGCATCGAGTTCTTCTGTAGACAGCTCAAATCTTGAGTCATCCGCTATTGCCAGTTGTATCATCCGGATTCGATGTTCATCATCACTTCTTAAGCTTTTATCTCGTCTCTCTTTAGAAGATGGAAGAAACAACATTTTATCAAGCTTCTTGCGATGAAAAATCGTAGAGGCTGTCCAAAGATGTACATTCGTTATGGGATCAAAAGCTGAGCCGTATACTCCAATTTTCACTTATTCCACCTCGTGGTTTGTATTTTTCCCCGCAATCATCTGTTCTTTTAATTCTCGTAATTCATCTGAAAGGACTACCGGATATACTTCTGGAACTTCAAGTCGTAAGTACTCTTCCCAAAATGTAGATTTGCTTTTTTGATGATACTCTCTGATTTGCGGAAGAGAGGGCTTTTCATAAACTAACCGTCCATTTTCAAAAATCTTCTTATGAAGTTCCTCATATGTAAAGTGACGGATGCTTTTTGATTTTAGTGGATTGGTAGGGTGTTTTAAAATTAATTCTTCTTTGCCCTCAAGTGACTCGTGATCCAAACAAATGTAATCACCCTTCGCCATATGGTTTTGATCATATAACCGATAAACCTTTTTGCGCCCTGGGTTTAACACTTTCTCAATACTCTCAGAAATCTTAATTAATGAGATCCATTCATCCTGCTTGGTACTGACCTCCATCACTTTTTAATTCATGATGAAATGGGCTACGCGCTACTATTTTATGGACTCCACCTAAGGCTGGATTGTCATACGCCGTAATAAATTTAGTTCCTACACCCCAGATATCAATTTTGGCACCTTGTTGCTTCAAAGAGGCAATGGTTGCTTCATCTAAGTCATTTGTGGCAGAGATTTTAACGTAGTCCAACCCTACCTCATCAAGTCGCTTACGAACCTTTTTTGATAAATAAGCTAGGTCACCACTATCTAAACGAACCGCAACAAGTTTTTGCCCTCTTTGTTCCATTTCTTTTGCAATTCGAATCGCATTTGGAAGTCCGCTTTCTAATGTATTCGTTGTATCCAATAAAAGAATGACTTTTTCTGGAAAAGTATCGGCGTATGTTTTAAATGCTTCATATTCACTCTCATGGAACATGATATAGACATGAGCCATCGTTCCGGTTATAGGAATCGCAAACTCTTTACCTGCTTTCACATTACTTGTTGCATCAAAACCTGCTATGTACGCCATTTTAGCTCCGTTTACACTAGAATCTCTTCCTTGCGCACGGCGTTTACCCATCTCAAGTAACACATCTCCGCCAGTGACAGTTATTAAACGAGAACCCTTTGTAAGAAGCAACGACTCTGAATTAATGGTGTTCAGTAGCATCGCTTCAATCCAAATACACTCCCAAACTGGCGCTTCGATACGCAGGGATGGCGTATTGGGAAACACTAAGTTTCCTTCTTCAATTGAATATAGATCACCACTAAAACGCAATGCACGCAAATCATCCAGAAATGCTTCATCAAACGACTCTGGTTGTTGGCGAAGATATTCAATGTCTTGCTCATTAAAATACAAACTAGAAAGCATGGAAATAAGGTGATCTAATCCACCAAATGCTACGTATCCACCTAACTCCCCTCTGTAATCCCCAACCCCACGAACAAAAGGAGGTTTCCGGTAAAAATCATCATAAACAACGTGATTCTTATGGACATTCTGCTTCCATAATGCGTACATCATCGTTATCGCATAATAATCTACATCAAGCGCATAATCCTCAGTTGGATTATAAAACGGAACTACTTGATAACCAGCATTGTCACCACAATTTTTACATTCATGTTCAACATTATCATCTTTTAAAAAATGCGGATGTCCACATGATGAGCAAATATGTACGAATCTATATTCCTTTGGATTAACAAAATCAAATAGCGTTTTTCCTTGTACCATAAAAGTAACTCCTTTTTCTGACTAGCAGATGGTGGCCCCAAGACAGTTTTTGAAATGTTCAAGCGCCCACTCATGACCAGTTTGGTTAAAGCTTGCAACAGCATGTTGATGAACAACAATTTTATATTGAAGAGAATAAGCATAAACAGCTGTATGCAATACACAAATGTCCGTCACATCTCCAATTAGATGGACTTCAGTGATGCCCCGTTCACGCAGCTTAATATCAAGATCGGTTCCAACAAAAGCAGAATATCTTGTTTTATCCATAAAATAAACGTGTGGATACTCTTTTATCTCATTATAATATTCTCCAAGAGATCCATATAAATTCCGCCCTGATGTATGACGAATATTATGAGGAGGGAATAGTTTGTTTTCAGGATGAAATGGATCGGCTTGATCATGCGCATCAACTGCAAATACAACAAAATGACCATCATCAACAAATTCTTTAGTCAGTTTAACGACTTCTGACTCAATCGCTTGACCTGGTGATCCAACTGTTAACGCCCCATCTTGAGCAATAAAATCATTTGTATAATCAATATTAATTAACGCCTTCAACCGAATTCCTCCTCGGTAAACTTTTAGAGAACTCTCTTACCCATTATATTAGCCCTCCCAAAGTTTTGATGCAATGACTTTCTACTCTTATAGAACCTATTGAAAACGAGGACACATTAAGTATTTTTTAGAATTTGTTCTCTTTAAAGATACAAATCGTTCTATATAATGAACTTAAGATCAAACAAAAATTACCTTTTTACACATAGTTTATCTGGAGGTGTTTGGGATTTGTGATAAAAACGATCAAGAGTGGTTACACTTAATACGAGAAGCGAAGAGACTTGGGCTTACAGTTAAAGAAATCAAGCAATTTATATATGAATCGAAAAAAAAGAATCATAACCTCTTTTATCTACGCATTCTTATAATCAGGGCTTCCCCATCTAATTACGCATCTAAAGTTTACTTAATCTAGTGCTTAGTACTAGATTTACTTTTACCCTACTCATAGATCTTTTTACCTGTGTCTTATGTCTTTTTAATCTAATTTTATATTCCATTAACGGAGATTGGGAAAACTGAAAAGCAATTCCCATTGTGTCAAGTTTGGCAGGTAATGTTCTATTTACAGAACAAACAGTGTGCTGTTATAATAGCCACTAGTATATGAAGAATAAGCGAGGTACCTACTATGATTGGAAACCAAGTTAAAAAATGCAGATTAGACAGAGGACTTTCTTTGTCAGAACTAGCAGAGAATGCTGGAGTCGCTAAATCCTACTTAAGTTCTATAGAACGCAATATTCAATCCAACCCTTCCATACATTTTTTAGAGAAAATTTCCCTAATATTAAATGTACCTATTGAAACATTATTATATGGTAAATCGGCCTCAACAAATACATGTGACTTGGATGATGAATGGGTAAACTTGGCCCGCGAAGCTAAAGAATCAGGCATTAGTCAGGAACAATTCCGTGAATTTCTTGAGTTTAATCGTTGGAGAAAAGATCAATCAAAATCATAGTAAAATAGCTGGTTATTGTTCTTCCATCTGTCTAATTAATTCAATAACCGGTAAATTCATCGCTTTGGATAGTTTCGATAAAATATCAATACTAGGATTTTTCTGTATGCCTCGTTCCACATAACTTAGATACGACTTCGACACACCGGAGCAATCTGACAGTTGGTTTAATGTCATTCCTCGTTCTTTCCTTAGAGACCTGATTCTCTTTCCATTCATCCGGCTAGTTCTCCTTACATTTTTGTTCTTTAATAAGAACGTTTGAATATAATTATAAGGTTTAATAAGATTCACCGCAACATTTTTCCTTTATAAAGAACAAAAAGGCCGATTATCCGACCTTTTTGTCCATTGTTAACCTTGATGTAGAACAGCTTGAAGTTGGTTAAATGCCCAGTCAATTTCCTCCTTAGAAATAACAAGTGGCGGAGCTAACCTGATCACCTTTTCATGCGTCTCCTTACAAAGCAGTCCTTTTTCTTTTAACTTTTCACAATATGGTCGGGCTGGTTCTGTCAGTTCCAGTCCTATGAACAATCCCCTTCCCCGTACTTCTTTTATAATTGGATTTTGAATTGTTTTTAACTTCTCCATAAAATAATGACCTAGCTCTAAAGACCTTTCAACTAGTTTCTCTTCTTCTAATACATTTAAGGCAGCAACAGATACCGCACATGCTAGTGGATTCCCACCAAAAGTTGATCCATGCGAACCCGGTTCAAATACACCTAATATATCGTCGTTCCCGGCAACCGCTGAGATTGGCATGACACCCCCACCAAGTGCTTTGCCCAAAATGTACATATCCGGTACAATGTTTGCCCAGTCTATTGCAAATCGTTTCCCTGAACGGCCTAAGCCTGATTGAATTTCGTCTGCTATTAATAATACTTGTTTTGATTGACAAAGCGTAGCAGCTTCCGCCAAATATCCATCTGGTGGAATGATTACTCCTGCTTCTCCTTGAATTGGTTCCACTAAAAAAGCAGCTGTTGAGTCTGTGATGGCATCTTTTAGAGCTTGAATATCACCATAAGGAACGACCTTAATTCCAGGAAGCATCGGTCCAAAACCACGTTTGTATTCAGTATTTGACGATAAGGAAACAGCTGTCATCGTTCTTCCATGAAAGTTGTTTTCACAAACAATGATTTCAGCTTGATTCTCTTGCACACCTTTTATGTCATATGCCCATCTTCTTGCAGCTTTAACTGCTGTTTCTACTGCCTCTGCACCAGTGTTCATAGGTAAAACCATATTCTTTCCTGTTAATGCTGCAACTTTAGAGTAAAAAGCACCTAACTGATCATTGTGGAAAGCTCTTGAGGTTAATGTAATTCGCTCCGCTTGATCTTTTAACGCCTGAATAATATCAGGATGGCAATGTCCTTGATTAACTGCTGAATACGCGCTAAGCATATCCATATATTTTGTCCCTTCAGGATCCCACACCCAAACTCCTTTGCCTTTGGAAATAACGATTGGTAGTGGATGATAATTGTTCGCTCCAAATTGTTCAGTTTGTTTAATAATGTCTTGAGTTCCAAGCCATTTTAAACCCCTCCTTGAACTGATTGGTCTCGCCACTTCATTGTATGTTTAGTAACTGGGATTAAGCAAGCTATTAAAGGCTTGCAAGTACATGTAACTTATATTAGGTTAAGTAGGAACGTATAGAGAGAACGTGCTTATTTCATCTAGGGGGACTTTTCATGAACTCAACTTCCATTCAAAGAAGGGACCATGTCTTATTTTTATCCACTGTTTTTTGTTTTTGGTTTGCTACATATATCTATATTCCGACGTTCAGTCTCTATTTGGAATATAAGAATTTTAGCTATTCAGCAATTGGCATCATCCTTGGAAGCTATGGTGTTACCCAGATTCTGTTACGCTTTCCGTTAGGCATTTTGTCAGACATCCTTCATCGCGCCCGCAAACAGCTTTATATAGGTGGTTTCGCGGTCGCCATTTTAAGTGGGATCCTGCTTGTGTATTTTGATTCTTTTACAGCTATTTTTGCAGCTCGCCTTATGGCGGGAATCACCGCGTCTATGTGGGTAATGGCCACCATTTTGTATGCTCAATACTTTGTTCGTTCAGAGTCCTCTCGAGCCATGGGCACATTGCAATTTCTAACCGTCATGCCGCAATTTGCGAGTATGGCACTTGCTGGCTTAATTGTGCAAAGTTTTGGTTGGACGCTACCATTTTGGGTAGCCGTCGCAGCATCTGTTATTGGTCTTGTTCTGGCTTGTTTCATCAAAGTAATTCCTCAGGAACAGTATGCTGGCCGAACAAAACGTTTGGCTATTAGTGAATATGTTAAACAGACCATTAAGGTGCCTTCTTTGCTACAAATTACTGCTTTATCTATGATTGGTCATGGTATTCTCTTTATTACGATATTTGGTTTTACACCATTGTATGCAGCAAGTATTGGAGTAAATGAGGGCACTCTAGTATGGTTGGTAACAGCCTTCTTCATTCCACATGCCGCCGCATCTTTAGGGCTTGCTTTTATTAAGCTGGAAGAAACGTATGTAAACAGGATACTCCTAATAAGCCTTATTGGTACGGGAGCAGCCATGTTCATCATCCCTTTTACAACCACTTTAATTAGCTTAAGTATTGTGCATGCTGTGATTGGCCTAACCTTAGGACTCTTTCTGCCTCTTTTACTTGGAAAAGTTGCAGGACTACCTGTGGATTCTCTACGGACATCTGTAATGGGCTTTTATCAATCCTTTTATGCATTTGGCATTTTTTTAGGACCGTTAGTAGCCGGTGCAATTGCTGAATGGTTTGGACTTATGGAAATGTTTTGGTTTGGAGGGGTGTTGGCCTTTATCGGACTTCCACTTCTTATATATGCTAAAAAACAATAATAAAATAAGCCGGGATCCTATCTAAAGGATCCCGGCTACTGACATATAATTTTCTTACCACAAGCCTAATAGCTTCCACCATAATCCGCCAATTCCAAGCCAGATAATCATGTGAATAATAGAGATTAAAAACCCTAATGACCACCATTTTTGTTGTGTCACATAACCCGCTCCGAAGAATACAGGTGCTGGTCCACTTCCATAATGTGTTGTACATCCAAACAAATTACTAAAAAATCCAAGGAGTAAGGCAGAGAGTATAGGTGGTGCTCCTGCAGCTACAATAACAGATAAAAAGGCTGCATACATCGCACTGACATGAGCAGTATTGCTCGCGAAAAAGTAATGAGAGTAAAAATAAACAACCGCTAAAATAATTAGCGTATAAGTCCAGCCGAGACCTTGAACTGCCCCTTGCATGATTTCACTAAACCATGGAATCATACCCATGCTATTTAAATACTCAGCCATCATTACTAATACAGAGAACCAAACTAACGTGTCCCATGCTCCTTCTTCCTTTTTTATATCTGACCAGGATAACACTTGAGTCAAAAGCAAAATGACTAGTCCAATAAATGCAGCAACCGTCGCATCAATTCCGATGTACGATCCAGATATCCAGAGCACTAGCAGAATGAAAAAAACAGCGATCATAAACCATTCTTCCCGCTTAATTGCACCCATTTCTTTTAATTTCTCCACAGCCATTGCTGGAGCTTTAGGTGTCTCTTTAACTTCTGGCGGATAAAGCTTATAGATCACCAATGGAATAACGAACAAACTAATTAATCCAGGTACAATAGCGGCAAGCATCCAGCCTGTCCATGTAATTTCTTCACCTGTTATATTACTTGCTATTTGAACCGCTAATGGATTCGCTGCCATTGCTGTCAAGAACATAGCTGATGTGATCATATCACCTTGAAAAGACGCTTTGACAAGAAAAGCTCCTACCTTACGTTCTGTTCCATCCCCAACTCTAGACCCGTATGCTTCTGATAGCGAACGAATAATCGGCATAAGGATTCCACCTGCACGAGCTGTATTAGAAGGCATAGCAGGTGACAGCATAAGATCACTAGCTATTAGAGAATAAGAAAGACCAAGTGTTTTTTTCCCAAATAATCGTACAAAGAGATAAGCGATCCTCGCCCCAAGTCCTGTTTAATAAACCCTCTAGAGATAAAAAAGGCAATGACAATCAACCAGATCGTCTTATTTTGAAAACCACTTAAGGCATCGCCAATCTCAAGTGTGCGTGTCAGCACAACCGCAGTTAAACCAAGTATCGCCACACTGCCCATTGGCATCGGTTTAATAATTAATCCAATAATGGTTGCAACAAAGATAGCAAATAAATGCCATGCTTCTGGCTCCAAACCTGCCGGGACAGGGATAAACCAAATGATGACACCGATGGCTATCGTAATCAATAAATGCACGTATCGTACTTCAGATGTTTTGTTCATATTTTCACTCCATTATGTACGCTTAACTAGTAATACGGACAAACTATATCACTAATTAGTGTGTGATAAAAGATCATCTCCATACATTTACTTCCTTTTTTTAATTAAAAAATTGCAACCAAAAAGGCGAACGATCATATGTATGACCGTTCGCCTTTTTATTCGTAACTTCAATATTGTCCGATGCACAATTATGTGGTTTTTGAAACAGAATCTTTGTTTTCTGCTTTTTCAATTACATTTGTTAAAGCTAAAAAGAGATAGTAGCTGGATACCGTTCCCGGATCCAAAAATCCTACTGACTCAGAACCATACTCTGAGGCTTTTCCTTTTTGTGCCATCAAATGTTTGGATGTTTTTAACACACTTTTCGCTTTGTCTTCAAAGTCAGCCGACCTTAGAGTCTCTTTTTCCTCTGAAAGATCAGCCATTGCTTCCCAAACATCTATTAAGGTCTTGTCTCCTCTTTTTGAATTACCTACTTTTTTCATTTTATTAACGGCCGACCTTAAGGAGTGACTAAATTGCTGAACGGTTGCTTCTTTTCCTTCTAGGGTAATGGCCATCTCATTAAAGGCTATCCCATATAGCTTCACAGCTGTCGAATCAGTATCATTAAGCAAGATCTTACTAGCTTGATTAAACACGTCATGTAAAGAATCAAACTCATCGGTAATATGTTCTTCTACCCGCCGAAAACCCTGAACGACAAGCTTCCCATGGTCTGCATCTCCTACATCCTTATCGAGTTGTGTTAGGTATTCTTCAACTGTTTCAAGCTCCTTAGTACATTCCTTTAACCAAGAAGCTGCCAGTTCTATTGTGAGTAAAGTCATTTAATTATTCCTCCTAGAATTAGCGCTTTTACATGGCTATACCCTTGTTCACTATAAAAAAACCGATCAAAAATAAAAAATCAGAGAGGAATATTCACTCTCCGACTCACTCCTCTTCTTCTAAACAATCGCTTTTTTCATATACAATGACTCTATATCTTTAGAAGGTAGCGGCTTACTGAAGTAGAATCCTTGGATCTCCATTGATTCATTTTGCATTAGATAATCTAATTGATCCTTCGTTTCGATTCCTTCTGCTGTCACATCCATTTTTAAATGCTGAGCCATTGAAATAATGGTAGACACAATTGCTTTATCATGGTCATTGTTAGTGATATCCGAAATAAAAGAACGGTCAATCTTTAGACGATTAATCGGAAATTGTTTCAGATAGCTTAATGAACTATAACCTGTTCCAAAATCGTCCAAACTAATCTTTACTCCTAAATCACTTAACTTCTGAAGGGTTCTTGTTGAGGTCTTAGCATCCATCATCATACTCTCAGTAATCTCTAGCTCTAAGAATTTTGCTTCCAGCCCTGTTTCAATAAGAACGGCATGAATATGTTGATCAAAGTTCATTTGATGAAATTGCTGTGACGATAGATTAACGGAAATAGGGATCTGCAGTCCCCCATCATCCTGCCATTGCTTCATTTGTAGACAGGATTGCTTTAAAACCCATGAACCAATATCAAAAATTAAGCCTGTTTCTTCGGCAATCGGCAAAAATACCCCGGGTGGAACTAATCCTTTTTCGGGATGCTGCCATCTGACGAGCGCCTCTATTCCCAAGACCTTTTCGCCAGTAATTGAAAACTTAGGCTGATAATATAAAACCAGTTCATCATTAGCTAGTCCTTTTCGTAGGTCTGACTCTAATGCAAGTTTTTCATCTAAATGAACGTGTAATGCATTTGTGTAAATTTGATAGCCATTCTTAAAGTTCTTTTTCACCTCATACATTGCTGTATCAGCATTACGCAGCAATTCTTCGGCATTCTGCCCGTGCTCGGGAAAGATGGCTACACCAATACTTGCAGAAATATAAAAGTCATGTTCCTTTAAGTGAAATGGCTTTTGAATAAGATTAAGAATTTGGATAGCAAAGTGGTTTATAGAGGGTTCGTCCATCTCTCCTTTATAAATAAGAACAAATTCATCGCCACCAAGTCTTGATAATATCACACTCTTATCTTGTATATATCTATTTATTCGTTTACTAACCTTCTGCAGAAATAAATCCCCATACATGTGACCCAATGAGTCATTTATCATCTTAAAGCGATCGATATCTATTGCCATCACAGCAAAAGATTGTTTTGAACCCTCACATTGGCGCACAGTGTCTTCTATTAACTCATTAAATCTTCTACGATTCGGCAGGCCTGTTAGTTCATCATGATAAGCCATATGTTTAATTTGTTTTTCTGTCTGCTTTTGTGCTGAGATATCTCTCATCATAATATGGGTTCCAACCACTTTTCGATCGATGATCACAGGTACGTGCATTAACGTAAGATATATCTTCGTTTGGTCTGGTCGTAAATAAGTTGTTTCATACTTGCGTCGTTTAAACTGCTGAAATTCCTTCTCTGTGGTCACATGAATTAAACCGATATCCCAAACGGGCTGTTGAAGAAACTGATGTTGGTCTATTCCTGTAATTTGCTCAACCGCTGGATTAACCTGCTGAATGATTCCGTCATGGCTAACAGAGATGATTCCATTCATATTATGGTCGTATAACGAACGATACCAGCGCTCATGCCGTTCTATATCAGTGTTTTTATCTACAAAACGTTTGTTTAAAAACACTCCTAAAATGGTTATTGCAAGTGACAGTAATGTTCCTACGCCTATCCAATAGGCAAAACGTTCAGGGTTTATAAGACCTGTTGAAGCTTCATCTGTAAGCTGAAAAGAGGCCGCAGCCATACCTGTATAATGCATTCCTGTAATTGCAATCGCCATAATGACTCCACAGCCAAGCTTATACAAGATGGCAAAGCGTGATGTTGTTGCCCTTACTTGTATCAGAAGCCATAGAGCTGCAAAAGAAGCTAAAGCAGCAATTGCAACCGAAAGGATAACAATTCCGAAATCATATGTGATCTCTATTGACATTGCAGCCATGCCAACGTAATGCATACCGGATATTGCTGCTGCCATTAATAAACCACCAGAAAATAGGACTAGCGAGTTATTCCTTCTACCCAATCCAACAATTGATAACGCGATAGCTGAAGCAATAATGGCAAAAACGACTGAAAGGATAACCGGTTCATAATGGTAATACACAGGAACAGGAAATGAATAGGCAAGCATACCAACAAAATGCATAGACCATATTCCAATTCCCATAGATAAAGCTCCACACACTAACCAGATTAATCGTAATTTCCCTTTGCCTTCTCGTATTCTTCCAGCTAAATCTAGCGCAGAATACGATGCAACTGTGGCAATGACAAACGATAATAATACAAGTGACAGGCTGTACGACCCATGAAAGTGCTCCATATATTGCTCTCCTTCACTGTAGACAATCAATGAGATACTTTTCCAATGATACTTAAAATGAGAATTGATAAAAAATTGGTAATTTTAGAACTATATAATCACAACTATATACCTATTTTATCATAAAAAAATGAAACAACATGTATAATTTATCATCATTCTCTTTAGTTGTTTTCATTTAAGTTGAATGAGGGTAGGCTATGTAAGAGTTTCTACTACTAATCACACCAATAGAAGGAGCAACCCATCATGAACAAACGTGTAAAGTGGATTGATGTGGCAAAAGGGCTCGGTATTATTCTTGTTGTCATGAGCCACGCACCAATCAACGATACTCTAAAGAGATTTTTTGTTCGCTTTTCATATGCCATTATTCTTTTACCTATCTGGGATTGTTTATAAGACTTCCAATCTATCCATTGGTTCGTTTTTACTAAAAAAAGCTCGAGGATTGTTATTACCTTATTTCATTTTCTCATTCCTTACGTATATACTTTGGTTCTATGTCACTCGACACTTTCCTTTTACTTCTGGAGACGACGTTGATCCGATTGTGCCTTTCTCAGGCATTTTTATCTCAACACCTGTTGATTACCAGCTCACTTATAATCCAGCTATTTGGTTTTTGACCTGTTTGTTTGTTGTTGAGCTACTATTCTATTTGTATGACCGCATAAGCCATGGTAAATGGTTACCGTTGTTCTTAATTGGATGTGGTGTAGTTGGTTATGCAAGCTCTATTTTTATAGAAGCAAATATTTTACCTTGGAGTGTACTTGTTTCTTTAACCGCCATTGTTTTTTATGGATTAGGTTATTTCACAAAAAAGATCTGGGTAGAACAGCCCTGGTGGCGTGTCATACCGACAGTTGCCATTCTATTTTTCTTAACCTATCTAGCTCAAGGGCTAAATAGCGAGAGAATAGATATGCGTGGGAACGTCTATGGAGATGTCTGGTTCTTCTATCTTGGAGCTATAGCGGGTATGGCAGCTATTATTCTGTTGGCTTTTAAACTTGAACGATTACATTTTCTTGCTTATCTTGGCCAATATTCCATTGTCATTTTATTGTTACACTACCCAACGCTTAATTTGGTCAAAGCCTCTATCTATTATGGATTAGATATGGAGATGTCTGATACATCGACACTACCTTGGACACTGTTTTATTCTGGGGTCACACTCCTGCTCATGATTCCTTGTATCATTATTCTTAAGCGAGTGCCATTTCTACTTGGAAAACCACGAGCAAAGAAACCAACCATTAATGAGTGATATTAAGAAATAAGAAAAACACGTCAAAAATCTATTAGATTTTTGACGTGTTTTCTTATGAAGTATTATTTCAATGAGCCTTCTTCACCATAAAAATAATCTTTAGGATTAACCGGCTCAAACCCATTAACATCATGGAATCGCAATAAGTCCTGATACAACACTTCATCAGATAACTGAAGTTGTTCATCTACCTTTTCTTTTAAGCGATCTGTTTCTTTATTTGCTTCAAGCTCTTCACCTGAAACAGTATCGTATATGGATCCCTGTACATTTGTGTATTCAGGAGTAATATAACTGCCATCACGAAAAGCAACTGTTTCATCGTGCTCATCTGAAAATAGATCTGTACCAAACATCAAGTATTTTTGTGCATCGATACCCTGTAGATGAAGTAACGTTGGCATCACATCAATTTCGCCACCGTACGTATGATCCACTCCACCTTCTTCACCAGGCACTCGAATCATTAATGGCACTCGTTGATTTTGAGCGTTTTGATAAGGTGTAATCTCTGTATCAAGAACTTCTGCCATCGCACGATTATGGTTCTCGGAAATTCCCTGGTGATCACCATAAATCATGATAATTGAATCATCATATAATCCAGATTCCTTTAACTCAGTAAAAAATTCTTCGACAGCCTCATCAAGATAACGAGCTGTTTGGAAATAACCATCTACCGTCTTATCTCCCGTTGTGCCACGTTCAAGTGACGCATCTTCCTCATTCAAAATAAACGGATAGTGATTGGTTAGAGTGATTAAGTGAGAGTAAAATGGTTCATCAAGTGACTCGAGCATTGAAATTGACTCTTCAAAGAATGGCTTATCCTTGAGTCCTAAGTTTACAAGTGATTCATCATCCATGTTATAAGAACTCGCATCAAAGAAGTGATCAATACCAAACTGTTTATAGATTTGATCCCGATTCCAGAATGACTTGTAATCACCATGAAGCACTGCACTTGTGTAGCCTTCTTCTTGATTTAAGATGGCCGGAAGTGATTGATACGTATTCTGTCCTTTTGTAACAAAAGCTGATCCTGTTGGTAAGCCAAAGATACTATTATCAAGTGTTAGCTCTGCATCAGCCGTCTTCCCTTGTCCTGTTTGGTGAAAGAAATTATCGAAATAGGTCATATCTTCTCCACCATGTGCCAAACTATTTAAAAATGGAGTAACTTCCTCCCCATTTAACTCATAATCCAATAAAAACGATTGAAAGCTTTCTAAATGAATTTTAATGATATTTTTCCCTTTACCGGCTCCAAACAATTCTTCATTTGGATCGGCATAATGAGAGCTTGTATAATGCTTTGCATTTGTTAAATCATCACTACTTGCATAAGCTCGTTGTGATTCCATTTGCGCCGTTTGAATCCCATCATAAACAGTGTAATTATATAAACCAAGATACTTCACAATATAATTCCGATCAAACGTACGTGTTAAAAGCTGTGGTCGGTCGATCTCTGCTAATGTTAGATTGACAAAAAAGACTACAAGTCCAGCAATGATTGCTGTTGATGCAAGACTTTTTCTAAAACGAATTTCTTGAACAGCTTTATTACGAATTAACAAGGTAAGCAAAATAGCCAAATCTACAAAATACAGAAAATCATATCCATTCATTGTCGAAAAGATACCATCTGTCATGTTACTGACGTTATCCGTCTGCAATAGATTTGGAAGCGTCAAGAAATCATCGAAAAACCGATAAAACATAATATTTGAGTACAAGACAACCGTCATAAGCGTACTAAAAATCAAAATCCACCAGCAAGCACGTTTTCCTTTGGCAAATAAGGCGATACCAAACAAAATAATAGCTGCACTAAGCGGATTAATAAATAATAGAAGTTCCTGCATTGCCCCCTTTACTCCAAGATTAAATTCAACCTTATAAGAAAGGTAGGTCTTAACCCAAAGAAGAACAACAGCAAGCAGGAAAAAGCCACCTTTACTGCTTATATATTTTTTCATCATACAATCTCTTCTTTCTAATCTTATTCATGAGTTCATAATGTCCCTTATTGTAGGACGAAGCTTACAAAGTTACAAGCATCAAAATAAGGAGAAATTACGCTTTTAGAAGTCTCCACAGTGAATATGTCTGTTATTTTAATCATTCTCTCGGGCCACGCCCTTGTTTCCTCGCAAATGCTACAATGCATATGAATAAATCATGTTGGTCTTTTAATGGAAAAGGTTTTTTCAATCGCTGCATATTCGTTGCCCGCAAGTCGCGCCACAGGCTTTAATGAGCCAATCAATATATATTCAGTAGACGTATCATATACTTCCTCTGAGATATGATAACACACTACTTTGGCAAGTATAAGATCGTTCGTTATGACCCCTTTGTCATTCATAATTGGAATATGCTCGTGAAGTATACACTCGTAGCGGATCTTAGCTTCTAGTATGCCCGGAACTGCAACAATTTCACTTGGTTTTACATGGAATTTCGTCAATTTTAATTCACTTTGATCTGCTTGAAGTGATGCTGCCGTTTCATTAATATCTGCGAGCGTAGCTTCATCTGTTGAATGAATGACTAACTCACGATTGTGCAGGATATTACGAGCGGTATCTTTCATTTCACCGTTTTTTCTTGATACTGATATAGAAAGTAGTGGTGGGTCTGCTGATACCACGTTAAAAAAACTAAAAGGAGCCGCATTTACGACTCCAGCATCAACTGATGATAAGGTTGTGACAAAAGCAATGGGTCTGGGTACAATTGAACCAGAAAGCAGCTTATAATGCTGTCCCGCTGACATTTCCGTTGCTGACAATGTATGCATATTCCTTGCCCCTTTCATATATACCTTTTTGTTACCCCATTTACGAATCAATTAATCCTCACTAGTTACTGAAAGGCTTCCGATATATTTATACACTTTGTCTATCTCTTCTTCTGTTCCAAATGCATAAGTTACATTCCAAATTTTATCAACATTTGTTCCATTTAGCTCTGTATCTATATCATGAAAAATTCGATGCAAATACCGAACAGACATCTCATCTTCATGTTCTTCTGCAACATCCATCAAGGCCTGTGCATTTTTCATATCATTAACTGCTTCTGATGGAGCAAGACCGTTGTTTAGTAACCATTCAATGTCATTTTTCAATTGGCGCCATTCTACTTTTTCAGCAAGACCTGAATGGTCTAGTCTCTCTACGGCACCCCATCCAAGCAAGACTATTCAAATAATCATGTTGCTCCTTAAAGATCTCTTTAACCGCTTCCTCTTCATCACTCTGGAAGACAATTCGTTCTGTAGAAGGTTCATACTCAATGATCCCCTCAGATTCTTCTGTTTCCGTTCCCAGCTCCCTAGTTGAAACAACTTGCTCTTCATCTTCTGATTCTTTATTAAAAAAACTGCTCTGAGTAAGACCAAAATAAATGATTCCAGCACCCGCTAACAGAATTAATAGGGTAATACCAACAGTAATCTTTTTAATCAAAAGAATTCATCCCCCAAGCAAATGTAGAAAGTATTGTATCAAAGGTACCACAAAAATCCAATTCCCCCTACTAAATGTTTTGTATCTTTAGAAATTTTTAATAAAAAAAACGAACAAGAAGCATATCTTCTCATTCGCTAGCAAGCACGTATCTATATCGCTCGAATCATTCCGCCGTCTACTAAAATGGAGCTTCCGGTCATATAACTTGATGCATCTGAGGCTAAGAATGTAACAACATTGGCGAATTCCTCAGGCTTGCCATACCGTTCTAGTGGAATATTTTTTCGAGCTTGCTCGGCGACCTCTGCTTTTGAAAGCCCAAGCTTGTCTGCTCTTAACTGATCGAGATGATCGACTCGATCTGTTGCGATGCGTCCAGGTGACACCGTATGAACAAGTATTCCAAATGGAGCAAGCTCCTCTGCTAAACTTTTTGCAAGTCCTTGAATGCCCATTCTAAACGTATTAGATAAGATTAAACCAGGAATAGGCTGCTTAACAGAAGACGACGCAATGTTTAGAATGCGGCCACCATTTTCTTTCAGATCAGGAAGCACTTCACGAATAAGACGAATATAACTCAACAAATTTAATTGAAAGGCCTCTTCCCATTCGTCATCAGAGAATTTCTCAAAGCCGCCCCCGGGAGGTCCTCCTGCGTTATTAACCAAGATATCAATGGAGCCAAAAGCTGATTTAGTCGTCTCCACCAAATGTTGAATATCCTCTTTTTTTGTAATATCAGCTACACAGTATTCAACCTTTCCTTCTGCAAGCGACTGTAATTCTTCCTTCACACGGGATAATTTCTCTTCATCCCGGCTCGTTATCATGACATGTACGCCTTCTTTAACAAACTGAGTAGCTACAGCTTTTCCCAAACCTTGACTTGATGCAACGACTAATGCCGTTTTTCCTTTAAGATTAAGATCCATTTCATTTTCCTCCTCCACGTTTCTCTTCCTTATTATTCTGACCAAGTTAAATATGAAAGGCAAGAGATAACATTCATACACCAGTTCAGTTTAGATAGCTATTCAACGGGGTATAAAGTACCATTATATGATTACTACTTTTGGGGGAAAATAAATTTGAATCATTCTATAAATGAGGTAGATGATGAATTGGTCGTTAAAGCACTTGAAAAGAATTTAGCCATTATCCGCTTTGATTTAAATCGGCGCGTTGCATATGTAAACCCGGTATTCGCCAGGACTATGGGCTATACAGTTGAACAAATGAGTGGCATGCATCATCAAGAGTTTTGCTTTCCTGAATTTAGAAACAGCATACAGTATGAACATTTCTGGAGAAGTCTACTCTCAGGTGAAAGCTTTCAAGATAAGGTTCTACGAATGCATGCAAATGGTCAAAAAATTTGGCTAGAAGCGACATACATGTCAATTCACAATAGTAACGGCGATGTGATAGGTATTTCAAAAGTGGCAACTAATGTAACGGAACGTCAAGAGAGCATTTCTACTGTTGCCGCTAATCTTCAACTTATGTCATCGCAATTAAATGAACGAGCTGAAACAGGAATTGAACGAAGTAAGGATCTTTTAACGAATATTAATGTCATTGCCAGCCTCTCTACAAAGAATGTAGATACACTGAGCGAGCTACAAAATAAGGCAGAGTCTATCCAAGGAATTGTCAAAACAATTCAAGGCTTTGCCTCTCAAACCAATTTGCTTGCTTTAAACGCCGCGATAGAAGCAGCGCGCGCAGGTGAACACGGCAGAGGTTTTGATGTGGTAGCAAAAGAAGTAAGAAAGCTCTCTAAACAAATAGAAAACTCTGTAATAGAAATTCGTGACAGCATAAAAGCGATTACCAACGAAGTGCACACCATCTCAGCAGGCACAATTCAAGCAAAAGAACACACACTTGAAAACCAAAATCAAGTCCATATTACGTTAAAGGATTTTGAAAGCATGTCCTCAGATGCAGCAACTCTCGATAAAGAAGCAAAGGAATTTAAGCAGATTATCTAAATTCACCCCGACGTATTATCTTATCGATTTAATCGGAAATAAAGATTTTACTTTGTTCTGATAATTTGGTACGATTCATCTTATTATATAGATGAGGTGTTTAGATATGGGAGAAATAGAGTTAAACAATCGCATTCGCACAACGGCTCCTTTTCGCGCAGATCATGTAGGTAGCTTATTACGTACTGATGCGATAAAGACTGCACGATTAAAAAAGGCTGCAGGCGAAATCACAGCCGAACATCTTCGTGAAATTGAGAACGATGAGATCATTCGAATTGTAGAAAAACAAAAAGAAACAGGTATACAAGTTATCACGGATGGAGAATTCCGCCGTGCTTGGTGGCATTTTGATTTCTTAGAAGGACTCGACGGAGTGGAACCATTTTCTGCAGAATCCGGCATTCAATTTAAAGGTGTTACGACAAAAGCAAGAGGTATTAAAGTAACCGGCAAGCTTGATTTTACAGATCATCCCATGCTTCGTGACTATGCTTTTTTAGATAGTATTAAAGGCTCACATACAGCCAAAATGACCATTCCAAGTCCAAATATGCTTCACTTTAGAGGACAAATCGACAAAGACGTCTATCCAGATGACGATGAATTCTTCCACGACCTAGCTCAAGCCTATAAAAAAGCAATCAAAGCGTTTTACGACGCTGGTTGCCGCTACCTTCAGCTAGACGACACAGCATGGGCTGTATTCTTCTCAGAAGCTGGTGAAGAACAAATTCGAGCAAAAGGTACAACACCTGAGAAGTTGCGTGAACGTTTTGCAAGAAGTATTAATGAAGCCATTGCGGACAAGCCAGAAGATTTAGTTGTTACAATGCATATTTGCCGTGGGAACTTCCAATCCTCTTGGACTGCAGAGGGTGGCTATGACGGTGCGTCCGAAACGATTTTTGATGGTTTAAACCTTGATGGACTTTTCCTAGAATACGACGACTCACGCTCTGGTTCATTTGAAGCTCTTCGTTATGTCAAACGTCCAAATATTCAGCTTGTCCTTGGATTAATTACCTCTAAATTTGGTGAGCTTGAAGATCCTGATACAATCAAGCGTCGAATTGACGAAGCAGCAAAGTTTGTCAGCCTAGATCAACTTTGCTTAAGCCCTCAATGTGGATTCGCATCTACAGAAGAAGGCAACCTTCTCACTGAAGACCAGCAGTGGGAAAAACTAAAACACGTTGTTCGCATTGCAGAAGATGTGTGGAAGTAATCATTGCGGAAACGGCTCGCTCTCCATTGATGGTTTGCGAGTCTTTTTTAGGTGGAGGGAACATGATGAAACATGTAATGAAAAGAACTGACTTAATGAGTAAAGAGGATATTTGGAATGCTGTTTTTTCTATACTAAGCGAGTATGACTTTCCTACAGATAACTCAGCTGTTAATGATCTACTTATTATTTCTCAATATTATTCTGAATTAGAAAGTGGAGGTCATGAAAGCTTATTGAATTGGACCTCAGAGTACATTGAAGAAGTGGGGATTTCTAGTTATTTGAACGACCTCATCCGATGTCTTGAAACCATCGGAGCGCACGATTACTCTAAGATCGAGAAAGAATACGGTGAAGAAATATGGAGGTTATTTAAAGCCTCAGAAGAAGACGAACATGTCACAGATGAATTTTATCAAGTTATTGAAGCTGTAGACCTCGCTTATCATAAGCTTAATGGCAAATTAGAAAATTTAGTAGAGACGTATTTTATGAATACATATACTGAATTGATTGAAGTAAATGAGGATGAATGAGACATTCTGAGACAGAGTTTTTTTGTGTTCATTAAAAAGAGTAGAGATATCACTTAGGACATACAAGGAAGCACACCATCCTCCTTGTATGTCCTACACTGGTTTCGGCTGGTCAGTAAGCAGAGCTGTATTACTTACAGGTTAGCGAAATATTACTGTAGCTGTAAGATTCTTTTATCTCTCAACATAACGAATAATAAAAAAATCACGTTTATTCGATTCTTCTTTCATTACGCTAAACGTCTTCTCATCTATATAGAGTTGTATTTGATGACTTTCTACTGTTTGCTTAGGCGTTTCTAGTACAAATCCATCTAATCCTTCGATAGCAGCACATTTTACAAAACGCTGAATGGAATCATTAAACCGATTCAGATTTTCTTGGATGGATTGATCATTATCCCATGGCTTCGCTCCCCATAACCGAAATCCTTGCTTAAATGGGGTATTTTCGAGATTCATAGCGTCGCAATAATGAGATACAGATTTCTCCGTCACTGGGTCTGATGTTAACGCAAACCGATTCTTATCCCTCTGTAAATTCTTCGCGAGAGTACTCCCTACATATTTGAAAAGGTTGGTTTCAAGTGCCGCAGCAAACTGAAATAAATGCTGATGAAAAAGCGCCAGCTGTTTACCAACAGAAATTTGTTCCTCACTTACCTTCATTGGTTTGTCCCCATCATAATGATTAATGATACGAGCTACACTGCCAAGCCGTCTGAGATAATTGAAGAAAATGAAATGATGCAGATCCCACTTCACCCGACAAATCTAACTCATTAATCAAAGCAGGCAAACCAAGCTCCGCGTATTCCTTTGTTAGATCCGTTGCAAACTGATTCGCTAAACATGTAGAAATAATAAACACATCCGCAAGCTCGCCACCTACCGTATCTGGGTCCTTCTCCTCCGTGAGCAGTAACTCTGCCAGTTCTCCAAGCTCTTCCGTTACCCTAGCAAGCCCAGAAAGTGTTCGCCAGTACCCACCCAAATGTCTAATTGATTGATCAATAAGCTTTTGATAATCTTCTATCGTATGTAACGTCAGATCTGTCATTATGTCCCCCTACTATGTATGAATGTATGATTAGTATACTAGAAGAAGGATGATAATTTGTAGTGGAAGCTTGGTAGGAGTTGGGGGATTGATTTGATTCGGTGGCTATCGTTTTGATTCTGCGTTCTATCGTTTCATTTACTGGTCCATAGTTCAATTTAGACTTCTATCGTTTCACTTTGCCCTTCTATCACTCCAAATAGGCGGCTATCGCTCCACTTTTACCTTCCATCGCTCCAACCCGAGGTCCATCGCTTTCTTTTCCACTCCATTGCTCCAATCCAAGGTCCATTGCTCCACTTTTCCACTCCATCGCTCCAACCCAAGGTCCATCGCTCCACTTTTCCACTCCATTGCTCCAACCCAAGGTCCATTGCTCCACTTTTCCACTCCATCGCTCCAACCCAAGGTCCATCGCTCCACTTTTCACCTCCATCGCTCCCCTCCCCCTACCCGAGCGTACTTCCTTGCTAATTACCCCATTCCGACATACACTACTTTTACAGAAACAGTTTTTAGGAGGAAAAAGGAATGAATATTGAAATTTGGTCAGATTTTGCTTGCCCGTTTTGTTATATTGGTAAACGGAAACTAGAGAAGGCTCTTGATCAATTTGAACATAAAAATGAAGTGACAACAGAGTTTAAAAGCTTTGAGCTTGATCCTAATGCTCCTAAGCAGACGGATAAAAGTATGGCTGAAATTCTTGCTGGTAAATATAGAATGCCGATTCAACAAGCTGAGGCGACAACAGCTAATGTTGCTGCTCAGGCTGCTGATGTTGGTTTGACTTATCATTTTGATACGATGCAACCGACTAACATGTTGGATGCGCATCGCTTAACTCATTACGCAAAAACAAAAGGCAAAGCGAATGAACTTGCTGAGCGTCTGCTTCATGCGTATTTTACAGAGTCGAAACATCTTTCCACACCTGCTACATTGATCGAGCTTGCTGGTGAGGTTGGCTTGGATCAACAGGAGGCTAAACAGGTATTAGAAAGTAATCAATATGCAGATGCGGTTAAAAACGATCACAATCACGGCATTCAGCTTGGTTTACAGGGAGTACCGTTTTTTGTGATTAATCAAAAATACGTTATATCTGGTGCACAGCAACCGGCTACGTTTCTTGAGACATTAAACAACGCTTGGGAAGAAGAAGTTGCCACAAAACAAGATCAACCTGCAAATGATGCTTGTTCTGATGGCCTATGCAAAATGTAAAATAAAAAATCACCTGCCCTCCTTTAGGGGTCAGGTGATTTTTTATTATGTTGACTTGCTCATTTTATTTGCAACGACGGTAAATACAAAAGCACTCACAAGTGAAGCTAGCATAGCTAGGATGAAGCCTGCCACATGATCTGAGAGGCCAGGTGCTGCAAAGGATGGTACGTAGGCTGTTCCCCTCAGGTTAAAGATTCCTACCACTGCTCCACCTATTCCGGCAGATATAAGTGCTCCAATAAAAACAAGTCTGCTAGCAAACATAAATGGATATGCTGACTCAACAAATGTACCAAAAATCATATTAATACCAAAGGATGGACCAGCTGCTGCTGCCTCTCCGCGTCTTCTCGGAAAAATTATATTAGCTAGGTTAATACCCGCTGCAACCATCACAAGCCCTACCATATCTATTGCACCGAGAAAGCTATTGCCCGTGTTCTCCATCTCGAGCAATACAATTGGTAAAATAGCCGCGTGATAGATCCCACCAATGATTGCCGGCCAGATTAGTAGACCGGCTACAATACCCGCGAGAATCGGATTAAATGAGATGGTTGTATCGATCGCTAAACGAATCCAATCTCCTACCTGAAGCGCAATTGGTCCTAAAACAAAGAAAACAACTAAACCAGGAATCAAGCCACCAAAACCACCGGCTACTATATTTACGGTTGTTGCCGGAAAATTTAGTCTTAAGCATTTTGTAAATAGATAAGGAACGAGATAACCTGCACCTATCCCGGCAAGTAGTCCACCAATTATTCCCCCGTCTACCGAAAGCAGACCGGCTACAATACCCGCTACGATTGATACTTCGTCTAAGTCCGCAATTTGTCTTGCAGCCACAACAGCTACAACAACTGGTAAGGCACCGATTAAAAGATCAAAAACACCACCGAGCGCCTCGAGTCCAGGGATTTTACTTAATGCCAAGACAATGGCAAGAGCTATAAAAGCCGGGAGTGAGGAGGTCATGATGCCTCGTAAATTTACTTTTTTCACTTTCGAACGGCCGTCTGACTCAGTGGTGTTAAGCCTTGGTCGATATTTGATGCCCCAATGCTTAGACAGCGCGGTCATAAACCCGATAGCACGTGTTTTGTTTGACGTTCCGGTTGTTCCAGATTGAGCAATAATCGCAGCACCCATTGAACCAATCTCTGCCATGGATGTACCACCTGTTCCAACAACGGGGATCTTTGCTTTTGCCGCGGCGTCCACCGTTTTTTGATTTGCTCCATTTGGGTCGGCACTCATAGCAATGAGTCCATCAATTTCTCCGGCTGCAATCAAGTCTGCATGCAACTGATCTAGCTGAGCGGCTTCGCGATTCACTTCTTCTAATGACCCTGAATAGATTTGCTCTAACTCTTGTGATTGCTCATTCCACCCGAATAGCGTTGCTCTTGAGGTTAGTTTGACTGAATCCATTGATTGCTCTGTTGCGATAAATTGAATGCCTTTAATTTCTATATTCGCTGCAACAGCCTGGATGGCTAGCTCCCGAATTAAACGATCAGGCTGACTGCCTCCAAGACTATATAGATTTCCTCCACTACTAGCAATGATGACTACTCGTTTCATTTACATTCGCTCCGTCCTTCTTGGTGTAAACATTTTATCACTCTAATAGTTTAACAGAGTAAAGGATTACTTGAAAAGGACTTAGTGAAAAATTCCTACTGGCATTTTTGAACAGCACTCAAAGAAATAATAGTGCCCATTTTTTGAGCTACTGCATATGATAAGAAACAACATATAGGTATTAGGAGGGGTCGAAATGAGGGAATTTATCCTCCTTCGCATAAGTGTGTTTGTATTTCTAGGGCTGTTAGCGTTTGTTCAAGTGAAACAATATCTTTCTCCGGTTGCCATAATTATCGTGTTATTTGCTAGCTCAGCTACCTACTTCTTAATCTGTTACTACCTAGCTATGAAAAGAATTCCACCTTCTTAATGACTCAACTGGATTTCTTACATAGCCTTAGAAAGGATGATTTATAGTGGGATTCAAAATTCCTGTTGAATCAGGCGTTGGTCTGTACGTTGAGGATATTGGACCAAGTGATGGCCAACCGATTCTTTTTATTCACGGTTGGCCACTTAATCATGAGTGCTTTGAATATCAATACAATCAACTCCCTAAGCTAGGTTATCGCTGTATCGGAGTAGACCTGCGAGGTTTTGGTAAGTCTGATAAGCCATGGTTTGGTTACACCTACGATCAGCTTTCAGACGACATTCGTGTGGTTATTGATACATTAGGACTAAACAATGTTACTCTAGCTGGTCATTCAATGGGTGGAGCCATCGCAATCCGTTATATGGCAAGACATCAAGAGCATCACATTGCACGTTTAGCTTTACTCGCTGCTGCTGCACCAAGTTTCACAAAAGGACCTAATTATCCATACGGCATGACTAAGGCCGAAGTGGATGATCTCATTCAGCAAACGTATACGGATCGTCCAGCTTTATTAGGAACATTTGCTGATTTATTTTTTGAAAAACCCATTTCAGACCCATTTAAACAATGGTTTATTAATATTGGTTTAACTGCCGCTGGTTACTCTACTGCCTATACGGCTGTTTCTTTGCGAGACGAGAAATTGTGGGAAGACCTTGCAAGCATACAGGTTCCCACAGGGATTTTTCACGGAAAGCAGGATAAAGTTTGTCCTTTTGAATTTGGAGAGATTTTACATGCTATGATTTACAGTTCCTCGTTCTATGTATATGAAGATAGCGGTCATGGCTTGTTTTATTGTGATCAGGATCAATTCAATTATGATCTATCTTCTTTTATTGAAAAAAGCTAAAAAATATCTTGACATTATTGCGCGAGCTCATTAAAGTTTCATTAGGGAAACTTTTTAATGCGAGGGCATATTTTTTAGTTGAGGTTATAAAAGGAGGATTTTTGATGAAAAGATATTACACAGTAACAGGCGGCGCCCTACTGAGCTCAGTCTTACTTCTTGGCGCTTGCGAGTCTAATAACAAACCCACAGCTACGACAGACACAGACGATACCATTAATGTTGTTGCAACGATTGCACAGATTGCAGACCCACTTGAGGTTATTGGAGGAGAACATATTTCTGTAAAGGCTCTGATGGGGCCAGGGGTTGATCCCCATTTGTATGAAGCAACTCAAAGTGATATAGGTATGCTCCAAGAAGCAGATCTCATCTTTTATAGCGGATTACACTTAGAAGCGAATATGATGGATGTCTTCTCAAACACGAGTGTTCCTGCACTAGCCGTTGCTGAAGCGATCCCATCTGCTGACCTATTAGAGGACGAGGAAGAAGAAGGGGCTATTGATCCTCACGTCTGGTTTGATCCCGAATTATGGACCATCGCACTTGATGCAGCTGTTGAAGAATTAAAATCTTATGCACCAGAGCACGCTGATGAGTTTGAACAGAACAAAGTGGCCTACTTTGCTGAATTAGAAACTCTTCACCAAGAATCAAAAGACACATTAGCAACCATTCCTGCTGAGCAAAGGGTTTTGGTTACCGCACATGATGCCTTTCAATATTTCGGTAGAGCGAATGATTTAGAGGTTGTTGCGTTGCAAGGATTAAGTACAGAATCTGAAATTGGCTTATCCGATGTCCAATCGACCATTGATATCATTATCGAGAAAGAAGTCCCGGCTGTTTTTATTGAAACAAGTATCAATGACAGCTCGATTCGGTCTGTCATTGACGGAGCTTCAAATGCCGGAGTAGAGGTTGAACTAGGTGGAGAGCTATATTCCGATGCAATGGGAGAAGCAGGTACAGAGACCGGCACGTATATTGGCATGTATCAGCATAATGTATCGACTATTCTAGAAGCTCTATCCGCTGAATAGAACAAAGCACACCAGCAATTGGTGTGCTTTGTTCAACGTTATACAACAATTCTTGCTATGATAAGAAGAAGAAATATAATATACCCAGCTAATGTAATCCATGAAATGACCTTCGTTGCTACGATTAAGCCACGTTGTTCTTGTGACGTTACTTTTGAAATCATCACTAAAGCAATGATCGCTAAAATGATTCCGATAAATGGAGCAAAAAAACCAATGATGGCTACTACTAAAGCTCCTATTGCTGAATTTTGTTGAGTTGTCGTTTCAGTCATTTACAAAACTCCTCTTTTCTTTTTTAATCCGTAATCATAAACACAGACAATACACCGGCAAACATTAAGAAGATGTACAACAATTGTAAACCAATCGAGATCCAAGCAATAATCTTTGTTGCTGTCTTTAATCCACTTTGCTCTGGAGCGCTTACTTTTGCAATCATCACTAAACCAATGATGGCTGTCACGATACCTAGTATTGGAATGAACAAACCTAAAATCGCTAAAATGATTGCACCTACCGCTGTTCCTTGCTGGTTTGTTGTGGATTGAATTGTCATTTTGTTTCCTCCTCAATTTATACTTTTCAAATCATAAAAAAGCTTAGAACTCCAAGCAATAATCTGCCGTTTGAGTTGTCATTTAAATCTCCTCTACTGTTACTGTTTCAACAAACATGTAGTAACTAAGAAACCCACCTACTATTAGTACGGTATACACAAGCTGCAAAACGATCGAGATCCAAGCAATAACCTTTGTGGCTGTCTTTAATCCACTTTGCTCTGGAGCAGTTACTTTTGCAATCATCACTAATCCAATGATAGCCGTAACAATACCTAATACGGGAATGAACAGACCTAAAATCGCTAAGATCAATGCACCTACTGCTGTGCCTTGCTGGTTTGTTGTGGATTGAGTTGTCATTGGGGTCCCTCCTCTTTTAATTGTTGAATACGGTGGACCTGACCTTCTGTTGTTTCATCAATGACCCGGTATTCAGAGCGCCCCATATACGTTGGAATGCTTAACTTAGAAAGATTAGGAAGTCCATTTTCCATGAACAGACTCTCATCCTTGTACGTGAGTAGAACTTCGCCTACAATCCATTCATGATCGCCGTAAGCCGTGATATCTACAACCTTGCATTCATAAGCAAAGTAGGCATCCAAAAGTATCGGTACATCTACTTTTATTCCTTGTTCATATGGAATATTCAGTGCTTGAAACTTATCTGTAGTAGATCCACTGTATGTGCCAGCTGCTTGAATCCAATTGGATCGGTTGCCTGGAAGGAACTGAACACCAAACACACCACTTTCTTTAATAAGCTTATAGGAGTGTGTTTCTTTCCTTAATGAAATTCCATAATGTCCTGGATCTTGACCGATGTATGTATGCCAGCCTGCTGCCATAATGTTGCTCTGATTGTTATGCGTCGAGGTCACCATTGCAACCATACCCGGATACGTATGCCAACCAGGATTTTTTGTTGGTTTTCTCACATTCTCACCTCCCATCTTCCACTTATATGGTTATTTTTCATATACCCCATATCCAAACATTTACACACTAACCAATAAAATAAACTTCACTTTCATTATAAAGTAAAGATTTGTAGATTATTATCTATTCCGAAAAAAATGTCTAGTTGCCCTTTTCTCCATTTCCAGTAAAGGTCAAATCGATCTGCAACACTTCTGAACGGCTGCCTATGCGAATGGGTGGACCCCAGGAGCCATAACCAGAGGAAACAAGGGCATGCATTTTGCCTTTTTGTTTATAACCATAATCAAGCTCAAACAAACGGGAAGTAATCCAATGATTTGGCGCCATTTGCCCACGGTGTGTATGACCAGATAACATCAAATCAGCGCCTGCCTCTTCCGCTTTATCAAGGTGATACGGTTGGTGATCCAAAAGCAGAATTGGTTTCTTGTGATTTAGCGTTTCTAGAAGATCCGTTACGCTTTTACGTCCCCCATACTGAGATGCTTCCGCTGTTTTATCTTTACGTCCTACGACATAAAAGGATTCATTTATTTCAATTGCTTCATCTTGGAGCATCTTGATTCCAGCTTCTTCAACAAGCTGAATAAATTCCTCAACTGCACCACCATAATATTCATGATTTCCCAATACTGCATACACACCGAGTGGCGCTTGTAAGGATTTTAGTGTTTCATTCATTTGATTTCGTTTAAATGGTTCAATGTCTCCGTCTAATAAATCTCCAGGAATTAAGATCATATCTGGTTTTACATCCTTAGATATTTTGCTTAACTTTTTTAGAAATCGATTGCCTTTAATATTCCCAAGGTGGATATCAGATGCAACCAAAATGCGGAGCTTCTTTCGCTCACCGGCATCTTTATTAATTGTAAGTGAATGTTGCCTAACAACCGTACTCCAGTTATTTCGTGATCCCCATAGTAAAAGCAGCGCAAAGACTATTAAAACAACTGTACCAATAACCGTAGTATGTGAGCGAACACTCCATCCTGCTAAGCTTGCGATCCATAACCCCAAATCAAGAATTGGCAGAAATAAAATCGCATACTGAAGAATCGCAAAATAAAATGAACCAATCACTTTTAAAAAGCGACCAAGTGGACCCTTTATTACGAGTGCGAGAATGTAACCAAACACCGTCACTGCGAAACTCGTCCAATAAATGCTTAGTCCCATCACACCTGTTACTCCTAATGATTTCAACCATACTGCTCCATGCCAGCCAATGTAAAAATTCAGTCCTCCGTATAAAAGCAGAGCCAGAACCACTCCAAGAATTCTATTTACTAATTTCAATGTATATTGACCCCTTTTCTTCTCAATTCATCTATTCATTTAGTTTACATGAAGAATGGAAAAAACAGCTAATGGGAGCTCCATAAGCTGTTTTTTTGACCCTATAACATGACACCATCTTTGAAAATAGCTATCTCTCTAAATCCATTCTTCTCATTATTAGTACGCTTCTCTCCAGAGGCTACATCTAACAGATAATGAAAGAACTCATCTCGTGTATCTTCCATACTCTTACCTTCTACAAGTACACCTGCGTTGTAATCAATCCAGTTTTTCTTTTTATTATATAGGGTTGAGTTCGTTGAAATTTTAACAGTCGGTACCGGTCCACCAAAAGGAGTCCCTCGTCCGGTTGTGAAGAGCACAATATGGGCTCCCGCAGCAGCTAACGCGGTAACCGAAACAAGATCATTTCCTGGTCCTTGTACTAGATTTAATCCTGTTTCTGATACCTTCTCACCATAATCTAACACATCGACAATTGTTGCAAAGCCGCCTTTTTGAACACAACCAAGTGATTTTTCTTCTAGGGTAGTAATTCCACCCTGCTTGTTGCCTGGTGAAGGGTTCTCATAGACGGGCTGTTCATGTCGGATAAAATACTCTTTGAAATCATTGATCAGATCAACCATTTGATCAAAAACCACACGATCTTTGGCACGATCCATTAAGATGGTTTCTGCTCCAAACATCTCAGGAACCTCTGTTAATATCGTTGTCCCTCCGTTACTAATCAAAAGGTCTGAGAATGCCCCAACCATCGGATTAGCCGTTATGCCTGATAAACCATCTGATCCCCCACATTTTAAGCCTACCTTCAGCTTAGAAATAGGAACCGGCTGTTGTTCAAAACTAGTTGCATAGTCTACTAGTTCATCCAATAACGCTAATCCCTCTTCCAGCTCATCTTCTGATTCTTGGGCTGCCAAAAACCGAATACGCTCTGGATCAAAATTAGGCATCGCTTGTTTAAAGGATTCAATAAAATTATTCTCACAGCCTAAACCAAGCACTAGAACTCCAGCTGCATTTGGGTGCTCTACAAGTCTAGCCAAAAGTTTTTGTGTGTTTTCCAGGTCGTCACCTAACTGCGAACAGCCAAACGGGTGCGGAAAATGATGCACACCATCAAATTCACGATCGCCGTTTGTGTTGTTCGCGAGCCTTGCTAAGCTTTCAGCTACCTTATTAATACAGCCAACTGTATTAATAATCCAAACCTCGTTTCTAATCCCCACCTCCCCATTTTTCCGTACATATCCTTGGAAGGTGTGCTCAGAAGCATGAATGTCTACGTTTGTTTCGTTAATTTCCTGATAATCATACTCTAACGCTCCTGATAGATTTGTCTTGACGTTATCAGTGTGAACCCAAGAACCACGTTTGATCTCCTTAGTGGCATGTCCAATAGGAAAACCATACTTGATAATATCTTCTCCCGGCGAGAGATCATGTACAGCAATCTTGTGACCAGATGGAATATCCTCTAACAGTTCAAATTCACGATCCTTATATGCAATGGCTGTACCTTTTGCTAGGTCCTTTAAAGTAATCAAAACAGAATCCTGTTCATGGACTTGTGTGAATTCTTTTTGCATAAGCTCCTCCTATTAAAGAATTGATGGTAGCCATAATGAAATAGCTGGAACAAAAGCTATAAGTAAAATTGCAACTATCAACGCTAACCAAAAAGGCCAGACTTCTTTGATAAATGCTTCAATTTTAACTTTTGTAATGGCAGCAGTGGTAAACATAATCGTTCCAACTGGTGGTGTGATCGTTCCGACACTTAGACATAGAATGAAGAATATTCCAAAATGAACAGGATCAATACCAAACGAATTGACCATCGGTAGGAGAATAGGAGTTAAAATAATGAGTAACACATTTCCTTCAATTAACGTACCAACAGCAATAAGGAAAACCATTACAATAACTAAGAAAAGGACTGGGCTTCCTACAAAGCTTGTTACTTTTTCTGTTAAGAATTGTGGAATTTGTTCTAGTGTCAGAATCCAGCCAAAAGCTGTTCCTGCAGCAATAATAACCATAATTGTTGCTGTGAGATTAACAGACTCTTTAATAGCGGCGTATAAATCTCGACCCGTCATTTTTCTATAGATTAAGAAACCAAGTAACAAGGCATAGATCACGGCAATGGCTCCAAGCTTCTGTTGGGCTAAACACCCCAAAGCGAATTCCACCTATAATGATAATCGGTAATAAAATAGCTAGTATGGCATCCTTGGAAGCAAATAAGATCTCCTTTGGTTTTGCTGCAGGTTTCTTTTCTACCTCGAACCCGCGTTTTTTAGCTAGAAAATGAACAAGGACTAAGAAAATGACACTTAGCATAAGACCTGGTACAATTCCGGCCATAAATAATTTTCCGATCGAAACGTTTCCAATATATCCATACATGATAAGGGCAATACCAGGTGGGATAATTGGTGTAATAAGTGATGTTGCAGCGGTTAGCGCTGTTGAGAATGCCGGTGGATAGTTACGTTTTGTCATCTCTGGTACTAAAACCTTAGACTGCATCGCAGCATCAGCAATGTTCGAACCAGAAAGTCCACCCATTAATACACTTAAGAGTACGTTTACTTTCGCTAAACCACCTGTCATATGCCCTGTCAGAACTTGTGCAAATCGTAGCATACGTTCTGTAATTCCTGTATAGTTCATCAAAATACCTGCCGTAACAAAAAACACAATTGCTAGAAGCGGAAACGATTCAATTCCACTCATCATTCTCTGAATTAAGATTTCATTTGCAAAACTATCATTAAAAATAAAATAAAAAGCACAGGCCGCAATCATTGCATAGGCAACCGGAATATTCATTATCATTAGGACAAGCATTAAAATTAGTGTAATGGCTAGTATCATAGCTACTCGATTCCTCTCTCTTGATTCACATAGTCTCTATCTTTTCTAATAAAAACTCGAATAAGATGATATAAGACAAGTGCAGAACCAACAGGGACTGCCAGTGTGATAAATGTATAGCTGACCCCAAGAACTGGTGTTACCTTGGCTACCCCATGAATGGCAAACGTCGCTCCCCAACAAACAAATACGATTAGAGTTACCGCAAAGATAAAGACTAAGCGAAATACCTGAAATCGAAAACGCCAATGCTCTGGAAGCTTTCGTACAAAATAATCAATCCCGACATGAGAGTTGGTTTTCATTGCTGAACTCAGTCCTATAAATACAAGCCAGATGAATAGAGCGAGACTAATTTCTTCTGTCCATGTAATCGGATTATTTAAGACAAATCGAAAAAATACATTTGTACTAATTAATAGAATAATTCCTGCTAATGCTATAGCTGACAAAAAGTCATCTAGATTATTCACTACCTTTTTCATGTTGCGCCCTCCTTTATTCAGTTGTGCTTCTCTGCTCGAGCAATTCATCAATCGTTTCTTTAAGATCAGGGCTCCATTCAGGCGTCACATCAAAAATCCGTTCAGCTTTCTCTTTAAAAGCCTCTTGATCTACTTCATTTATGATAATTCCTTGTTCTTCAAATAACTCTAAAACATCCTCTTCTTGCTGATAAACAATCTCTTTCCCATACTCCCCAGCTTCATCACCCGTTGTGCGTAGAATTTCTAATAAGTCCTCAGGCAAATCTTCCAAAAATTCTGTTCCACTCACCCACGGACTCATGATTTTGGTATGACCTGTAAGAGCCAAATATTTGGCTACCTCATTTGTCTTAGACGCTTCAAGTACTGGGATAGGATTTTCTGCTCCATCAATCACACCTTGCTGCAGGGATGCGTACATATCCCCTAGAGGAAGTGGTGTTGGTGAAGCACCTAGTACACTAAAAGTGTTAATGTACATCTGATTATTAGGAACTCGTATCTTCATCCCTCTTAGATCATCCGGAGTTAGGACTTCTCTTGTGGTCATGAGATGTCTCTCTCCATACAAAGTGTTTGTTGAAACCACATCAAATCCAATCTCTTTAAGTTCCTGTCGCTGCTCATCAAACCATTCTGTTTCAGCTAGATAAAATAAGTCATTAACGTCATCTACAATATAAGGAGCCGTCAGCACCCCTAGATCTGGAACAAAGTTCATTAGGAAATCATAACCTGTGAAGATAATGACATTACTTCCGAACAACGCTTGCTCGACTACATCCGCTTCCGATCCAAGCTGCGAACTAGGATAGAGATGAAAGTCCAAACGACCGCCACTTCTTTCCTCAGCAAGCTCCTTCCATTTATGTGCAACCTGATCTATAGGCTCACCTGGCTGATTTCCATACGCTAGATTTACGGTATACACATCTTTCTCTGCTGATGCATTTGTTGTTGATTGACAGGCGTTTAGCGTGAACAGAAGTGCAATCAACACGATGGGCATTAGTAGCTTTCTCATAACGTTCAACTCCCCTAATAGTTAGCGCTTACATAGTAAGATAGAATAGAAATCCTAGCGGATACTTTACATACTAGGATCCTGTCCTTTTCTTATACTGTTACCACTGCTTTTATCACCTTTGATTCAGGCTTTAACCAGGTTTCAAATGTTTCAATTAATTGATCAAATTCACATCTATGACTAATATAATGATCCATGTTGTATTGTCCTGAAGATAATAACTCAGCAACGTCTTCAAAATCTTGAATAGCTGCGTTTCGGCTGCCAAGTAGTGTTAACTCTTTTTTATGGAAGTCTGGATCATGAAATGAAATATCCTGTTTTACTAACCCTACATAAACCAGTTTGCCACCAAAGCCGACATAATCAAAAGCCTGTTTCATCGAATGGATATTGCCTGTTGCATCAAAAACGATCGAGGGCATCTTCCCAATAACGTCTTTTAATTCAGCCTCAGACGGTTTACTTGAGCAAATGGTCTTCCCAATACCTGCCCATTCCTTACAGAAGGATAATCGACCTTCATTGACATCAAGTACCGTTACATCTGCTCCCTTACGTTTAGCAAATGCCATCACTCCAAGGCCAATTGGTCCAGCTCCTATGACTAATACATGCTCCCCTTCTTTTACCTCTGCTCGATTGACAGCATGCGCCCCTATCGCTAAAGGCTCGATTAAAGCAGCGTGATCAAGTGAAAGATGGTTCGTTTGAATAAGATGCTCCCTAGGGACTACAATTTGCTCACGCATGCCTCCATCAGAATGAACACCCAATACCTTTAAGGATTCACAGCAATTGGTTTTACCCGCCTTACACGCATCACACTGACCACAATGCATATACGGAACAACTGCAACACGATCCCCTTTTTTTAGATCTGTTACTTCGTTACTTACTTCTGCAACCTCTCCAGATAATTCATGTCCTAGTACTCTCGGATATTGAAAAAAAGGCTGATTCCCCATATATGCATGTAGATCCGTTCCACAAATTCCAACCCTTTTTATTTGAATAAGGACTTCTCCTTTATTAACTGTAGGCGCTTTCATATCATCTCTAAAAATAAACTCTTTTGGTTGATTACAAACAATTCCTCTCATGTTCGTCCTCCTGTTATTCTTCTTAGACAGATCATAACAACAAAATTAAGCTATAGATATTGCTTAATTTGACTTATTTATACCTTTTATTGATATAATAATAAAGAGGTGATGATATGAAGCGAATTCAAAAAGCCATTACACCTGGTCAAAATTTACCTATCTCTATTACCTATAAGGATACCAAATCTCAACGAAATGAACTTCCACATCACACTCATGATTGGAATGAAATCATTTATGTTTACAAAGGCAAAGGCACATTACTTATTGATCAAAACCTGTACCAAGTAGCTCCAGGTGATTTGTTTGTTATACCAGGCAATGTGATACATCGTGCCCTACCATCATCTGAGCATTTAATTACCTCAACAGCTATTTTTTTCAGTTCATCTCTCACTCAATTACCTGATTTTTTGTATGCGCATTCAAAACATTCAATTGTTAATTTAGCTCGCTTAGAGAAAACCTATCGTTTCCAAATTCAGCAATCAAGTATAGAAGAATTAGAACATTATTTAGATAAAATTCACCTTGAGATAAGTGAAGCCACTGCGGATTCTGAACGGGCATTATTTTTGTGGCTTCAAATGCTTCTTGCTTATCTTGACCGGCATTGTGTCATTAACTCCACCTCATTTAAATCAACTAGTGAACCTGAATGGATACGTAATTTGCTGCTTTATATTGAAAGTCATCTTGATCAAAAACTTGAATTGGATGAGCTTGCTAGAAGAGCGTCCATTTCATCCGCTCATCTTAGTCGAGTCTTTAAAAAGTACCTGGGCATTGGGTTATCTGAATATATTACATCAAAGCGAATGGCAAAGGCTAAGCAACAATTATTGCATTCAAACGAGAACATCGAAACAATAGCTGAAGCTTGCGGATTTGCCAGTATGCCTCACTTTTACCGAACATTCAAGAAGCATAATGAAATGACCCCAACTATATACAGAAAAGCAGGAGCCTTTGGTGAGTAGGCTCCTGCTTAGAATGTGATTACATGCCAGCAACTAGTTCTTGCTTGATTTGTTTTTTTACTATTTTTGCGGCCCCTATCTTTGTTCGTAATACTGGGGATATCGTTCTCGTATAGTTTGACGAAGTAATCTCAGCTTTTAAATCGATTGCAGTTTCACAATCGTTTGAGAATTGATTCCACACAGCGCCTAAGTGTATTGGATGATGCGAATCACTTCCACATACAACTGGTAGATTTACTAATTCTGCAAATGCTAAGACATCACGCTCCATTTCCTTAACACCATGTTCATATAGGTCTTTACCATTTAAATCAAAAGCATCAAGCCTTTTTAATAAATCCGTTGAATGCTGTGTTAAAGGTGTAGTTGATCTTAGTGGATGGGCACCAATTTTCAAGAAATTAAACCGCTCACCAATCTCTAATAACTCTTCGAGTGCAATAAAGTCTGCTTCTGATGTATGAGCTTCAAGCAAATCTCTCGTTTGAAGAATCTCTTTCTTATGACCAATAAATAAAATATGCCCCGTCTCTTTCACATCTATTTCCATACCCGTGAATACCTTAAAACCATCCACAAGATAATAGTTCCCCTTATATTCATATCTCTTATCCAATTCTTCGTAGATATCATAAAACCGACTCGTATTAAAATGTTCGGTCATAGCAAGTGCCTGTAATCCTGCTTCCTTTGCATTTAAAATAACCTCATGAAAAAAATCAGGATCAAAATTAACTCGTTTAGCTAACTTAACATGTGTGTGAAAATCAATATTCATAGATACCAAACCCTCTCAAATTATAATGGTGAAATGGTCCCAACTGTATAAACCGCACCTGTCACCATAATTGTTATCGCAATGAAATAAGCGTCAAATCTAGTCATTTTTAAATGAGCTAACTTTAATTCCTTAGAAGCCGAGCTTTCCATTGTGTAACTGAATCCTCGCACCTCAAGTGCTTCAACGGTTGTCCGTGTTCTTTTTGCTGTATTTAGCATCATTGGGTAAAAGGCAACAACCGCCATTTTTGCATAATAAATGAGATAATAAACATAAAATATACCCTTTTTTGCTGGTTTCTTTCCACGAAGTCGAAATGAGTGAATCAAATTCTCATACTCCTCTAATAAAATCGGAAGCATGCGATACCCGTATGAAACCCCAAAACCAAATTTAGCCGGAACACCAAAGCTAAGTAGAGAATCACTGAATTTTTCAGGATCTATACTAGTAAAAACAGCCATAGTAGCAAGAGAAATAACAAGTAATTTTAAAGTCAATGGAACAATTGCCAAGGCAGCACCGAAGCTCCCACCAAGGAACACTGCAAGCGTCACAATATAAAAGAACTGCGAAAAGATACCGGCGGCTAATAGTATGATCAGTAACGGACTAACCCTTGCATGGTAGGCAAGGATGCCCATAAATACAGATAAGCCTAGTAAAATCGTTAAATTATGAGTGAACCACGGAAGAATCGTAAAAATCGTGCACCATATAATAAGCATACGTGGATCCAACTTAGAAAAGTACGTTTCACCATGACCAAATGCTGTTCTCATTAGCTCAATCTTCACATTTTCAACGGTTATTTTACTTAAGAAATTATGAGATCCACTCACACTTTTCTCCTCTTTCTTTAAAAGGACGTGCCTTCGTAATAAATTCATCAATTGAAAGAGCGACCGGTGAAATTTCTAATTCATGACAAAGCGAAACAATTTGAGGCTCAACAAGTGATGCTTGTTGAAGTAACTCCGGACTTGAAAATAATATTCTCGGAGGCAAATCAGCTAAAACCTTTCCTTCATTCATAACAATTACTCGTGTCGCCCACTCTGCTACCAGTTGCATATCATGTGTTGCCACTACGGTTGTTTTGACATCTTCATCTAAATGCCCAAGTAATTTCATCATTTCTTTTCTTGTTGCCATGTCCAAACTTGAGGTAGGCTCATCCATTAACATGATGCGCGGTTTCATTGCCATACCAATAGCTAATGAGGTTCTCCGTTGCTGTCCCCCACTTAAAAGTCTGCCATCACGCGTAGAGAGATCACTCAGATTAAATTGCTCCATAACTTCATCAATAAATGTTTGGCGGTTCTCTGCTTTTCTAGCATCCAGATAGTGAGAAACATCCTTTTTTATCGAATCTTCAATGAACATTTCCTCAGGTTTTTGATAAATAAAAGCTACCTTTTCGGCAATAATCTCTGGCGACGTTTTTTTAGTTAGTAAGCCATCTGTTGTAACACTTCCTCGAAAGGGTTTAATGATGCCCGATATTAATTTAAGAAGCGTTGACTTTCCTGCTCCATTACTACCAACTAAAGCAATCCGTTCTCCTTCATGCAGATTTATTGTTAATCCGTTTAAGACATTTTTCATTTTTCTTGTTAAGGATTTATAACCGTACTCTACGTCTTCCAGCTTCACAATCACTTCACCTTTAGGATTCAATGATTGTATGGCTTGTGAGTGTGTAGTAAGTCCTTTTAAATAAGTAAATTCTTTTTTTGCTTCCTCAATTGTAATGGGAAGCCGGACATTTAGTTCACCAATCAAGTGATGAGCGGCTACCGTAACCTGCGGCGGGAAGATGTCCCTTTCGGACAGCTCTTCTACTGAATTTAATGCTTCTGTCACAGGTTTTTTCCACTTGACTGACCCTTGTTCTAACAGGATAACTTCGTTGCAATAATTCGCAACAAATTCTGTGTGATGCTCTATAACAATGATTGTTTTTCCATGCTTTTCATTTAACATCTTTAACTTGTCATACAAAGATATGGCATGCGCAGGATCCAACTGAGCGACTGGTTCATCGATAATAATAATGTCTGGATTCAAAGATAATGCTCCAGCTAAGGCAACTAAATGCTTTTGTCCCCCACTCAGTTGCCAAATATATTCATTAGCCAGGTCTGATAATCCTAAGATCTCAAGTGCCTCTAAACCTCTTTCCTTGTAATCTGCGTGACCATAATTTAAGGGTGAGAAAATGACTTCATCCATTACCGTTGGACGAACAAGTTGATTCTCAAAATCCTGATACACATATGCAACATGTTTGGATAATTGACCAACATTTGCTTCTACGGTATTCATTCCGTTGATTGTTATTTCCCCTTCTAAATCACCCACATAATAGAATGGAATCAAACCATTCATTCCTTTACAAAAGGTTGATTTGCCTGCCCCATTACCACCAATGATTCCAACAAATTCACCCTGAGTAATCGTGACAGAAACATCTTTTAATACCCAGCTATCTGAACCTGGATACTTAAATGAAACATTTTTAAAAGAAATCATTTAGAATCTCCCTCAGTCGTTTTTATGCTGCTTGTTTGGAATTTTTTTTAGTAGCCCCTCTTCGTTTCACTAGTCTAAAAGCTACAAATACTATAAGGACTATAGCAATTCCAATGGCAGAATAACCAATCCATTGATAACCATCTTCAAACTGAGCAAGGAAATCAGTTGACCAAAAGGCAAGACTAATTTCTAGTTCTGCAAGAAATTCTCCAATCATGGCAACAAATAATAAGAAGACTGACAAAGCTATAAGGCCCGGTGTTACAAACTGACTCATTTTTGCTTCTACTCGTTTTTCTCTCGGTTTCATTCCAAGTAATGGTTCAATTTTCCCGTATAATTTAGGCACTAAATACAATGTTGGAATAAGACCAAATAATACACCTGTGATCACCATTTCATTAATGAAGCTGATACCTTCTAACATAACAATACTTTGAGGAAGTCCCGGTACAGCTTCCAACTCTTCAACACCAAACCAAACTTTTCCTATATCAACTACGGAACTTAACACTTGATCTATACCCACACCAACAATTGAAGCAATTCCAAGCTGCCATTTGCTTAATGGATTTCTAATGAGTAAGCCCGCAATATACATCGCTAGAGACAATTGGATAAACGATTCAAGTGCTCCAATACCATCAAAATTTCCAAGTAATAGATCTGCAAAGACGATTTTTCCGACAGAGGCTCCAATTGCCACCTGAAGTGGATGAAACAACGCAACAAGGACAAGCGGAATAAAAGCAAAATAAGAAACAGATAAATCAATTGGTCCAAATTCTAATGAAGGAATAATTTTTGCAATTAACTTCGAAACACCAAACAGGGACATCGATAGGACAAACACCATCATTTTCTGAGATTGAGTTAATTTCCTTTCGTTATTCAGCTCATTTAACGCACTCACTTAATCCGCCTCCTTGTTATTCGTATTACAACGTTAGTATAGACAAGGTATATGAAGTGGATATTAATGAATTGTAAATTTATTTCTTTTTTATAAAAATGATATTTTTATTACAAAAATGATGTACACTAAGTCTGAAAAGGAGGGGTAATATGGTCCCATTTGATGCTTATACCCTAACAAAAAGCCAGCAAATGATAGCTGACTACATTAGTAAAAACAATCATTTAGTTCCCTACCTTACAGAACTCGATATTGCTCGAGCCTGCTCTGTGAGTATCGCTACTGTTTCTCGTTTTTGGAGTGCAGTTGGACATCAAAATCTAAAATCGTTTAAACATTCCTTCAAGGATTATGACGGTACGATTACCCCAGCCAAAAAAATGGAATCAGCCGTAGAGAAATATGAACATACGTATCTCAACCATATGTTCCAATCCTCCATTGGTTTTATCGAAGAAACCTTAAAACACCTGTCCATGCACAACTTTGAACAAAGTGTTGAAACAATCAGCCAGTCTGCCACGATCCATATCTATAGCAGTGGTCCTGCAAATGGGTTAGCCTCTTTACTTCAATTTAGATTACGAAGATTTAATGTACAGGTCACCACACTCGCTCAAAGTGGACACGAAATCTACGAAGATCTGATTCATATTGGATCAAAGGATACGATCGTACTCTTTGGATTTGTGCACTTTTCACCAGAAATTCAAGTATTGCTTGATTATGCATCAAAACGAATGATCAAAACCATCTTATTAACAGACCTACTTGTTTCACCAATGGTTAATCAGGCAACCTACGTCCTATACACAGAAAGAGGAGAAATGGGAGAATTCCACTCTATGGTAGCTCCCACTGCCCTAATTGAAAGCTTAGTCGTTGCTGTCGGAAAAAACATTGGTCCATCCGCTCTTGATAAATTACATGAGCTACACACCTTACGAAAAACCTATTCGAATAAGTTGCCAAAAAAATAGTGAATTTTAACGTTTAGTAGATAGGTAGTGGAGGGGGAGTTAGGATAGGTTTGGGGACGGAGGCAAGAGAGATTGGGGTTTTAGCAAGATGTAGGGGTGAGGGGCAAGAGACATCTGAGCTTTAGCAGGAAATAGGGGGGCTCTCCAAGACGGATCAGAGCCTTTACCAAGATGCTGCGCTCCCCTCCAAGACAGTTCCAGCCTCTACCAAGAACTAGCGCTCCTCTCCAAGACAGTCCCTGCCTCTACCAAGAACCAACGCTCCTCTCCAAGACAGTTCCTGCCTCTACCAAGAACTAGCGCTCCTCTCCAAGACGGTTCCTGCCTCTACCAAGAACCAACGCTCCTCTCCAAGACAGTTCGAGCTTTTCCAACAATCCAAGCACGATACCAAGAAGAGCCCTCTCATCAAGACGGGCTCTTAGATTTTCAACTTAGGTGATACGTTTCTACTGCTTTGTGCAGTCTACTTACGCCGTCTTGGATTTCAGACTCAGTTAAGCTACCGTAACCGAGCACCATCTGCTTGGTGTGGTAGCCTTTTTTTAATGCATAGTACTCGACTGGGTAGACTACTACTCCGTGCTTTTTGCAATGAGAAACAAATGATTGGTTAACCTCAAGTTCCCTCCATTCAACTACAGCATGCATGCCTGCTGCTTGACCAATGATGTCTAGTCCTGGAAAGGTGTTCCGCAGGGCAGCAACTAGTGCTTTTCTTCGCTTCTCATAGATTCTTTTCATTCTTCGTACGTGTTGGTCTAAGTAACCTTCTTCAATAAAACGCGCCATTACTTGTTGTTCGAGGGTCGCTGTGTGGCGATCAGAAAACCATTTTAAGTCTTTAAATGGTTCTACTAAATGTCTTGGGAGTATGACATAGCCAATGCGCAGAGCTGGTGAGAGAATTTTACTAAATGTACCGACATAAATTACCCGCTCTGGTTCCAGTCCCTGCATGGAAAAAACGGCTGTTCCTTCATAGGTAAATTCACTGTCGTAATCATCTTCAACGATATAAGAGTCCATTTTACGAACGTACTCTACAAGCTGGATTCTGCGTTGGATGGGTAATACTGCACCTAACGGGAATTGGTGTGAGGGTATAACAAATACAAAGCTCGGTTTTTTATTTCGAGGCAACTGGTCAGGCTTTATACCAAGCCGGTCTGCTTTAATGGGCTCAACGGCCGCTCCTGCCTTTGTAAAAATTTGACGCATTTCGTCAGTGACAGGGTCCTCTACAGCTACACACTCTCCTTCTTTCATTAATAGTTGTGTAATTAATGAAAGACCTTGAGTGGCTCCAGCAGTAATGACAATTTGCTCCGGGTGGCAGGAGACACCTCTAGTACGTGCTAAATAAGTGGTTAATACGCGGCGTAACGTCTCATCACCGAGTGGAGAACGATAACCAAATAACTCATCAGATGAGTCGTAGCACACTTCCTTCGCCAGACGCCCCCATACTTTCCGCGGAAAATGATCCATGGCGGGGTGACTGGCACGAAAATCAATGAGCTGTTCATCATACTGCTCGGTTTGAAGCCAATTTGATAAATCGACCTCTCTTTGTTCTTTCTCTGCTGCTTTTAACACGACACCTTCAGCAACATACGTCCCTGAACGAGGTTTTACAATAAGATAACCCTCAATGATTAGCTGATCATAGGCGTCGGTTACCGTATTACGAGAAACGCCTATCGAATCTGCTAATTCTCTTGTTGAAGGGAGTCTATCATGCTCTTTTAATTGTTCACTTAAGATCAGTGTTCTAATTTGTGTATAAACCTGCTGTACGAGAGATATAGATGTGTCTCGATCAATTGGAAACCACAGCACATTTCATTCTCCTTTCTATCTGGCACCCTAAAAGTTGCTCATTCCTGGATCTTTTTCATACCAGTATAGCATGCTACGATATAGAAAATGAATGAACGGAGGAGTTCGAACATGAAAACAATTGGTTTTATTGGCGGACTTAGTTGGGAATCGACAGCTGATTACTACAAATATGTGAATGAATATGTAAAGTGTGAACTAGGAGGTCTTCATTCTGCTAAATGTGTACTCCATTCCTTTGATTTTCAAGAGATTGTAGATTTACAAAAGCTTGGTGAGTGGGAGTTAGCAACAGCTAAGATGATTGAGGCTGCTCAAAATTTAGAGAAAGCCGGAGCGGATCTTATTGTGATTTGTACAAATACAATGCACCTAATGGCAGAAGAGGTTGAAAAAGCAATTTCAATTCCACTTATCCACATAGCTGATGCTGTGGCGTCATCAATCAAAAAAGCAAATATGACTCGCGTCGGTCTGCTAGGAACAGCTTTTACGATGGAGAAATCGTTTTATAAGGATCGCCTTGCTACACATGGGATTGAATGTATTATTCCCTGCGAGATAGGTCGACAAGATGCGCATGAGATTATCTTTTCAGAGCTGTGTCTGGGAGACATACGCCCTGAATCAAAAATAAGATATCAACAGCTTATTAACCAATTATCTGAAAACGGTGCAGAAGGTGTTATCTTAGGTTGTACTGAGATTCCATTACTTATTAAACAAGGGGATTCAAGTTTACCTGTATTTGATTCAACGAAGCTACATGCTGAAGCAGCTGTTACTTTTGCACTTGAACGAGTATTAGTGTGATTTATCAACGCAAACATCAAAATGTTTGCGTTTTTTCGTGGATAAAATGAAGTTATCCTCAGGTTTATCCACATATCCACCATTCACGGTTCCAATAATACCGATTATTTTTTAAAGTTATTCACAATATCACCAATTCACCTTAGGAAGATATCCACATGAATCATTCGATGTTTATGAAAGCGCTCATTTGTAAAGTCTATATATAAGACATAATAAAAGTATCCCCAAGAGGTGACCTACAAATGAAAAAAATATCTTTTTTGATACTTGCTTTAGGATTTGTTGTTTTAGGTGCTTGTAACGATGATGGAACGATTGCGGACCCAGATGCAGAAATGAATGAATCTTCCATGCATGAGGATATGGACCACTCGAGCTCTGGCGAAGTTCCAAAAGGAATAGTGAACGCTGATTCACCAACATTTCCACCTGGAAGTGACGCTGTCATTCGAACAAATCATATGAAAGATATGGATGGTGCTGAAGCAGTTGTTTCAGGTGCATATGATACAACTGTCTACTCAGTATCTTACAGCCAACGACTGATGGAGATGAGGTTTGGAATCACAAATGGGTTGTTCATGAGGAACTAGAAGGTGTTGGAGATGAACCTCTTGAGCCTGGTTCAACTGTCACTCTCAATGCAGGCCATATGAAAGGTATGGAAGGCGCTGAAGCCACAATTGAAACGGCTAAGCAAACAACTGTATATATGGTGGATTTTAGACCTACAATTGGAGGAGAAATGGTTCTAAACCATAAATGGGTAACAGAGGACGAACTGGATAAACCTTAAGCTTATTAAAAAAAGAAGTGGACATCATGATATTGTCCACTTCTTTTTATTACTTATTAGTCCATTAAAAGATACACGCCATCATCAATGATAGAAACATCATAGGTTTTTACACACCCTACATCTGGCGCTACGGCTTCACCTTTCCTCAAATCAATTTTCCAGTCATGCATCGGACAGAAAACATGCTCACCACTTACAATTCCATCAGATAAAACGCCACCTTTGTGAGGACAACGATTTTCTACAGCTAATACTTCGTCATTATCTTGACGAAATAATGCTAACTCTAATCCGGCAATGGTTAGCTTCTTGCCGATACCGACAGATAGTTCTCTCAATTGAGCGACATAAATATGTTGTTCATTCAATACTTGTGTCATTTTTCATCCTCCTTAGTTAGTTACTTCTACTTCTTTCTTTTCATAAAGGGATTCCTGCTTATCTTTGCTTTCCAGAACATCACTCCAAGGATCCTGTTGTTTTGTTAATGCAAGTTCTACACGCTCAATAAGCTGCGCACGTTTCTCTTCATTTTCAAGTGCTTTTTTGATGTGATCTAATCCAACACGTTCTACCCAGTGAGAAGTACGCTCTAGATATCTAGCATCTTCACGATAGAATTGCAGAAATGAACTAATTGTATCCAATACTTCCTGGTCTGTATGAACCTTCGCAAACAGTTCTGCACTTCGAAGGTCTACACCACCATTACCACCAACATAAATTTCCCAGGCTCCTTCAACACCAACAATTCCTATATCTTTGATTCCAGACTCTGCACAATTACGTGGGCAGGCAGATACAGCCATCTTCACCTTATGCGGCGTACTTAATCCTTCATATTTTTTCTCGATTTGTATACCTAAACCGATTGAATCCTGAGTTCCAAAGCGGCAGAAATTCTCTCCTACACATGTTTTTACGGTTCTTATTGATTTCCCGTATGCATAACCAGAACGCATGCCTAGATCCGTCCATACCTTAGGAAGATCTTCCTTAGCAATACCAAGCAAGTCGATCCGTTGTCCACCCGTTACCTTAAGTAGAGGCACTTGATATTTATCTGCTACATCTGCAATTTTTCGTAGTTGTTCAGAATTTGTTACGCCACCATACATTCTTGGTACAACAGAGAATGTTCCGTCATTCTGGATATTAGCGTGTAATCGTTCGTTCACAAATTTAGATGTTGAATCGTCCTCATATTCAATTGGATTATTTAAACCTAAGTAGTAGTTCACGGCAGGACGGCATTTAGAGCACCCATTTTCTGTGGTCCACCCTAGTACATTCATCACTTCTCTGACATAGTTTAATCCCTTATCACGAATCTCAGCTGCCACTTCTTCATGAGAAAGATCGGAACATCCACAGATTGGCTCTTTCTGAGACGAAGCCTCTTCTCCAGTGGTGACAGAGAGTAGTTCAGCAACAAGTGGTTTACATCCACCACATGAACGAGAAGCATTTGTACAAGCCTTGACTTGATCTACAGTTGTTAAGCCCTGCTCATTTATCGCTTTTACAATGTCACCTTTTGATACTCCATTACATCCACAGATGGTCTCACTATCAGCCATCGCAACAACAACACTTTCCTTTTCATCTGATTCGTTTTCAGATGGAAGAATGGCTACCTTACTCATTTTTGAAATATCTTGCCCGTTTCTCATCATTGTTAGCAATCTTGGTGAATCAGATGTATCTCCAAATAATACAGCTCCAATGACCTTGTTATCTTCTACTACTACCTTTTTAAAGATTCCTTCAAATTCATCGTGAACACGAATGGACTTTGTCTTCTCGCCATCTTGGAATCGTCCAGCAGAGAATACATCTACTCCTGATACCTTCAGTTGCGTATAAACAATAGATCCTTGATATCCCGGCTCTATTAATGTGTCATTGGCACAGATATGTTCAGCCAAAGCTTTGCCTTGCTCATATAACGGCGCAACAAGACCATAAACAATTCCACTATGTTCAGCGCACTCACCGACAGCATAAACGTTTTGAACGGATGTCTGCATATAATCATTAACGACTATAGCGCGATTAGTCTCTAATCCTGCTTCCTTAGCAAGTGCTACATTTGGTTTAATCCCTACAGCCATCACAACTAAGTCTGCGTCAAGCTTTGATCCATCCTTAAAGAGCACACCATCTACTCGCTTTTTCCCCGTTAGTCGTTCGGTGTGAGCATTGAGTCGGAACTTCATACCCTGCTCTTCTAATTCTTCTTTCAACATTCTTCCTGCTTGATCATCTAGTTGTCTTTCCATTAGATAATCAGCGATATGAATGACTTCCACTTCCATATCTAAATTTAATAAACCTCGAGCTGCTTCTAAACCAAGTAATCCACCGCCAATAACAGCAGCTTTTTTATAATTTTTGGCTGTGTCTATCATTGTTTCGCAGTCTTTTATATTACGGAAGGCGATGACACCCTCTTTATCTGCTCCTGGAAGCGGAAGCATAAATGGATTCGACCCTGTTGCAAAAATCAATTGATCATAGTGACGACTTATTCCATTTTGGCTTATCACCGTTTGAGACTTAGTATCAACCTTTACGACTGTGTCTCCTGTAAAGAGTTCAATTTGATTTTCTTCATACCATTCGTAGCTGTTTAGAACAATACTGTCTATGCTTGCATCTCCTTGCAAGACAGATGATAAAAGAATTCGATTATAGTTTGGATGTGGTTCTTCACCAAAAACAGTAATCTCAAATTTATTTGGATCTTTTTTGATGATTTCCTCTAAAGTTCGAACGCCTGCCATTCCATTCCCAATTAAGATGATCTTTTGCTTCAAGATGTCTCTCTCCTTTATAATGATTTAGCTGACCGAATCGGTGATGCTCGAAATGATTCATTACTCTGTTTTTCACTTTGTTTGTTTCGTTTACTTGTATTAAGTAACCAGTAAATACTTCCTACAAAAAGTCCCCCACCCACAATATTCCCAAGCGTGACCGGAATGATATTATGTAGGTAGCCTCCAAGTGTTACAACCTCTCCACCAGAGTAAAACATGGCCAGCCCAAGTACCGTCATGTTAGCAATGGAATGCTCGTAGCCTGAAGCTATAAATGTAAACAGCATCCAAAATATTAGAATTAGCTTCGCCACATCATTTTTGGTACGAATCGCTGTCCAAATGGCTAAACAGACTAACCAATTACAAAGAATACCTCTAAAAAACAGCTCACTGCTTCCAAGTGATGTCTTCTTTTCAGCTAGAGTAAACAACAAATGTCCAGATGAAATCCCATTCAGAACCCCTGCCCCGATGATTAACCCACATAATGCAGCTGTCCCCACAAAATTTCCCGCATAACACCAGATCCAGTTTTGCACCAGGTCTTTCCATGTTGTTTTTCCAGAAAGAGTGCTAACTGTAAAAACCATATTATTACCTGTAAATAGTTCTGAACCTGCAAAAATGACAAGAGTCAGAGCGATACCAAAAGATAATCCCATAACAAGTGTTGTAACGGCTGAAGACTGAGCTGCTAAAGGCGCTCCAATCGACAAAATTAGGATAATGCCGATTCCAACATAGGCACCTGCTAAACACGCTGATAAAAAATACCGTAATTTACTTGTTTCAAGCTGTTTTTTCTTTGAAACTGCCATATTGTTTAATGTGTCGATACTATCTTTAAACAACAATCTTCACCTTTTTTCTATATGAAGTTTTCAGGCTTCATGCTCTACTACGTGATCTACTCCCGGTATAAAGGCTTTAACGAAAGACTGTTCCGTTTCCGTTTCATCAATGATTCGATCTGCTGTATATCCATGTGCCGCCAAACTAATGCTCGTTTCTAGACCTTTACAAATCCACCTATAGTCAAATAACTGACTTCTTTGAATTCCAGATAAATCTATATATTCGAAAAATTCAACGCAGTCTTGAACACTATTCAGTAAAATCGTATTGATATGCTGATCTTCAACTAGTCTCGTTAACACAATCTGATCGCGTTTATTATTATTGACTCTATTCAAAAAAGGATATTGATAGATATCTGCTCCATTTTGTTTCAAATAGTCAACGTCATTATTTAACTCGTTAGTTGGATTAAGTATGCCCAAACCAGCTAGCGGCTTATCTTCAAACCACTTAAGCTTACTTCTCATCTTGATTACATTACCCACTATGATCACTGCTGGATTTTCAATGCCTATCAATTCTGCTTGATTAGCTATCGTTACAAGAGTTCCCTCGACCGACCTTTGCTTACTGTACGTTCCCCACTGTACAATTAACATCGGAGTCTCTTTATCCATACCATGCCTAATTAATTCTTCCGTTATTGTTCGAAGATGTCGAATTCCCATATAAAACACGATTGTATCAACAGCATTCGCAAGTGACTCCCAGTTAACAGTTGGCTTACCTTCCTTTGTACAGGTATGACCAGTGACAGTCGCATAGGATCCAGATAGACTTCGATGTGTTAATGGGACCCCAGAGTAGATGCTTGCTGCACTACCAGATGTAATACCGGGTATAATTTCATACTTTATATGATGCCGGGCACATTGCTCAGCCTCTTCACCAACCCTACCAAAAATCGAAGGATCGCCTCCCTTTAACCGAACAACATTTAAACCCCTTTTTGCGTGAATTAACAATTCTTTTTGAATATCTTCCTGTCGCAGTGTATGCTTACAGGGCTGCTTCCCACAATAGATTAACTTTGCGTTCTTATTTGTTTCTGTAAGTAAAAAAGGGTTAACAAGCCGATCGAAAATAATAACATCCGCTTTTTGAATTAATCGTAAGCCCTTAACAGTGATTAGTTCTAGATCTCCAGGTCCCGCGCCGACAAAATACACACAGCCTTGTTTCATCTCTACACTCCTCTCTATATATTCAGTCATTCTAATAGACATATTTCATTTACAAGTATTAATTGTTAGTATTTCTAACAAGGTTTTTTCAACAACATTAGTGTCAGATATCTTCACTAATAGCGTTTTGAAATTGCGAATTACGCAGAGTTGCGCTCGTAACAGTATCTAGAACCAGTTTAATAAATGTAGATAAATGCTAAAAATCCACAAAAAATAATTGCAGTATAATAAACGTACATATTTCGATAATCGCAAATGGTCAAATACGAACTCACATCATCTCATTTCTATATACACATCTTATTCATTCTAAAGACTTGACAAATTTCACTTTGTGAATTAAATCACTATTAAAAACTATCTACTAGAACAAAGTCACATTCAGAAAAGACGTTATTTCAAGGAGGATTATTTCCATTTTATATTCTTTCTATTGTTTCACCCGCAGCTCCATCATTTCAATTCCATCTTCACTTTCAACAAAAAAAACAGCCAGCATCCTTAGATACTCGCTGCTCTCCTCTATTTAACTATGAACTCCCATGCCAAGCCAAGATCCTGCGGCTTCGTACAATGCTTCAGATATGGTTGGGTGGGCATGGACCATTGAAACAAGCTCCTCGACCGTTCCTTCAAGATGCATAAAGGCAGTTGGTTCTGATATCATTTCTGTGACATGAGACCCAACCATGGTCACTCCAATTATTTCCCCATGCTTTTTATCAGCAATTAACTTAACAAACCCTTCAGTTTCACCCATAGCCAATGCTTTTCCGTTAGGCGCAAGATCTGTTTTTACTACTTTTACATTCAACCCCCGTGCCAGTGCTTCTGCTTCAGACAAACCAACACTTGCTACCTCAGGGCTTGTGTACACGCAGCGCGGAATAATTTTCCCTTGTATTGATTCGGGTACTCCGGCTGCATTAGATGCTGCAACGAGACCTTCTGCACTCGCCGCATGAGCTAGTTGCCAGCCTCCTATTAGATCGCCCACAGCATACACATTCGTTTGACTTGTTTGCATCCTCTCATCCACTTTCACAAAAGGCCCATTCATCGCTAAATTTAGCTGAGATATGGCTTGAAGGTTTGGTTTCCTACCTACACAAACCAAAATATCTTCTGTATCGAGAGTCTCGGTTTTACCTTTAGCAGACTCAATCTGCACATATTGTCCTGTCTCATGTTGCTTCAGCTCGGTAACCTTTGTACTGTTAAGGATGCGCACTCCTTTTTTCTTTAAGGTTTTCGCTAGAAGCTTAGATGCTTCGGCATCTTCACTTGGAATGATTCGATCACCCATCTCAACAATGGTTACCTGGACCTTAAGGCTTGCGAAGATACACGCAAATTCCACACCTATTATGCCTCCACCTATGATGACAATCGATTCAGGTATTTTTGCTATGTCAAATATAGTATCGCTTGTAAAATAACGAGCTGAATCCATACCGGGAATAGGAGGTGGAACTGGACTTGATCCAGTTGCCACAATTATCTTGCTTGCAGAAATGGTTGTTTGATCTGCACCTGATTGGATCTGTATGTGCCCATTTTCCTGAACCTCACCTAATCCTGAATAAACATCTATATTTCCTTGATTCATTAAATAGTCAATTCCAGAACGGAGTTTATCGATGACTTGATCCTTCCTTGCAAGCATCTTGTCCAAAGACAGAGTAATTGGACCTGTTTCTATTCCCCAGTCCTTTGCTTTTTCAATTTGTTCAATAATCTCAGCATGCCTAAGCAGTGTTTTGGATGGGATACATCCTCGGTTCAGACACGTTCCACCTAGCTGTTTACTTTCAACGATTGCGACCTTTTTTCCAAGCTTTGCTGCTCGGATAGCGGCCACATAGCCACCCGGTCCTCCACCTATTATCGCAATTTCATATGTCGACACCTAATCACTCCCCTACGTTAACAAATGGTACGGATTCTCAAGAACATGTTTTAACTCGGTCAAAAATGCCGCAGCAGGTGCCCCATCAATGACACGATGATCAAAGGAAAGACTGATGCTCATCATTGGACGAAGCTCGATTTGACCATTTACACCAACAGCCTTTTCTTGTATTCTTCCTACTCCAAGAATAGCTGATTCGGGTTGGTTAATAATTGGTGTAAAGGCGTCCACTGCATACATCCCTAGATTACTGATGGTAAATGTTCCACCTTTCATTGAATCCGGACTAAGCTTTCCATCCCTAGCCGCAGTTGCTAATTGCTTAGCCTCTTCTGTTAGTGACGTGAGACCCTTTTGATTGGTGCTTTTAATAACAGGAACAACGAGCCCACCTGGTATAGATACAGCGAGTCCAATGTGAACATCGTTATGATATACGACTTCATCCCGCTCAAGAGAAACATTCATTTCCGGGTGACGAGTTAATGTATTCGCCGTTGCTTTTGCAATAATCTCTGTATAAGATAGGCGTTTGCCCGTTTGCTGTTCAATTGATGCAAGTAGCTGCTGCCTGAGATCCATTGCTGCCGACATATCCACTTCACTTGTTAATGTAACGTGAGGAGCTGTAAATGCACTCTCCACCATTCGTTTGGCTATCATTTTTCGCGTCCCGCTAAGCTTCATTCGTTTGGCTTCTGTAATTGGTTTCGTTACATTTGTCGATGCCTTTGCTTCTACATCTGATTTATATACCTTGCCATTTGGTCCTGTACCTTCAATCTCACCTAGATCTATACCTATTTCATCTGAGATCTTACGAGCAAGCGGGGTTGCTTTTATTTGAGGCTGTTCAAGATGTGCATAAACATCTGCTTCCTGCACTCGTCCTCTTGGACCACTGCCATCTACTTCACTCAATGTTACACTCTCTTGTTTAGCGACTCTTCTGGCTGCAGGAGTAGCTCTTACTTTTTCATCATGGTTTCTGTCTCTATCATTTGCTTCAACTTGAGCTGGATGCTCTTTTGCAACCGCCCCTGCTTGTGAATCTGAGTCTGAGACACCGGGTGATGTGTCGGGAACAGGTTCATCAGAACGACCAATATAGCCTATGACGTAATTAACAGGTACTTCGTCGTCTTCGCCTACATAACGCTTAAGCAGTGTTCCTTCTTCGTATGCCTCAACCTCGATATTAATTTTGTCCGTCATAATCTCAAATAAAGGCTCTCCAATCTCAACAGAATCGCCTTCTTCTTTAAACCACTCAAGCAATGTCCCTACCTGCATGGTACTACTCAGCTTTGGCATAAAAATCTCTTTAGGCATTCGTTATCCCCCCTTCTTACACACCTTTTAGCGTTTCTTTAACTGCCTCAATAATGTCGTTCACTTGCGGAATTGCGGCTTTTTCAAGCTCTGGATTATAAGGGATCGGAACAGCCTTACCGCCTAATCTCTTGATAGGTGCGTCAAGATAATCAAATGCCTCACTTTCAGCAATGATACTAGCAATCTCTCCACCAAACCCCCCACGCTTAACCGCTTCATGAGCGACAATAAGTCTACCTGTCTTTTTAACTGATTTAATAATGGTTTCTTCATCCAAAGGAACCAGGGTACGAGGGTCAACTACTTCCACACTAATTCCCTCTTTTGCTAATTCAACTGCAGCTTCAAGAGATTTATGCACCATCAATGCTGTTGCAACAATAGTAAGATCGCTTCCTTCCCTTTTTATATCTGCCTTGCCGAGCGGAATCGAGTACACTTCTTCTGGAACATCACTTTTTGTACGGTAACACAACTTATGTTCATAAAAGACAACCGGGTTATCATCATCGATTGCAGCTTTCAAAAGTCCTTTGGCATCATAGGCAGTAGACGGCTGTACTACTTTTAACCCAGGTACGTGAGTCATCCACGCCTCAAGACTTTGTGAATGTTGTGCCGCCGCACCCGTTCCTGAGCCTGCAGGAGTACGTAAAACCATCGGGACCTTACCTTCTCCTCCATACATATAGCGAAGCTTGGCTGCCTGATTTACCATATTATCCATGGCAATCGTAATAAAATCAGAGAATTGGAGTTCCAAAATTGGACGCATCCCTGTTAAAGCTGCTCCGATTGCTGTACCAGAGATGGCCGCCTCTGAGATCGGTGTATTACGAATTCTCTCTGGACCAAATTCTTCAATCATGCCACGTGTCACGCCAAACGCTCCACCATACACACCAATGTCCTCACCTAAAATAAACACATCTTCGTTCGCTCGCATTTCCTGACTCATTGCTTCCCTAACCGCTTCTAAATACGTAAGCTCTCTCACCATTTCCCCTCCCTTAGGCATAGATATTTTCCATTAATGTCTCGAGCCCAGGCTCAGGGCTATTTTTGCAAATTCAACCGATCCCTCTACTTCTAGCTTTGCTTCCTCACGAATTCGTTGTGCATCTTCTTCTGTAAACAATTCTTCCTCTATTAAAAGATCCTTAAATCTAGCGATCGGATCCTTATCTCTCCATTCTTTTTCTTCCTCACGCGTACGATACTTCTTCGCATCACTTTTCGAATGCCCCTTCCAGCGATATGTTTTAGCTTCAATAATAGAAGGACCACCGCCACCACGAGCAAAATCAACTGCTCCTTGAACCACTGCCATCACATCAACCAGGTCGTTACCTTCTACGATATGACCAGGAATCCCATATGCGGCAGCCCTTTCAGCAATGTTCTCTATATTCACCATTTCTTTAACAGGACCTGACATCCCATATTGATTGTTTTCGCAAAAGAAAATGACTGGTAGCTTCCAGATTGAAGCCAGATTCACTGCCTCGTGAAAACTACCTTCATTTGATGCTCCATCTCCAAAATAACAGAGAACTACTTTGCCTTGATTCTTCATTTTGGAAGTAAGTGCTGCCCCTGTTGCAATGGAAAAGCCCCCACCTACAATTCCATTTGCTCCGAGGTTACCTTTACTCACATCGGCAATGTGCATCGATCCACCTTTGCCTTTGCAATAGCCGGTTGTTCGACCAAACAGCTCAGCCATCATCCGATTAACATCAGCTCCCTTAGCGATGCAATGACCATGTCCTCTGTGTGTACTAGTAATCATGTCATCTTCAGCTAAAGCAGCGCAGGAACCCACCGCCGACGCCTCCTGCCCAACAGCAAGGTGGGTCGTACCATGAATCATACCTTTAGCAAAGAATTCATCTACTTTCTCCTCAAAAAACCGAATCAACCACATTTGTTTATAGAGTGGAATTAGCTTTTCCTTGGAACCAATCAAGGCTTGTTTCTCCTTATTCATACTTGTAACCTCCTATGTTTTATCATTTGTTCTAAACACGAACAAATGTAATGATTTGAGTAAAAAAAGATCCGATTCCTCTCAAGTTTCCTATTCCCAAGCAGGGAATAGGACCAACAGAGAGGATCAGCGGTCATCCTTTTCTTGATCAAACTCTTTTATTACATGACGAGATTGTTTCATATCTTTAAACAAACGGTATGGCTTGCTAATAACCCTTACAGGCAGAGAGAATAAAAACCGACTAAGATCTTCACGATATTCTTGCGTCATTCGTTTTGGTTTGGTTACCACACGTTTTTGTGTTTCTTCATAAAATTCTTTATTAAGATCCATGACAATTTCAAGGTCATGACGACACTCTAAACACTCAATACTTTTTAATTGATTATTTACATACGTAATTTCATGAAGAACTTCCTCTTTACAATGAATGCAATAAAGATCGGCTTCCATCTGACTTGTTTTCATACACACACCACCTTCTTTTTGTGTGTTTTTAGTTCACAGTATCATCCTGAAGCTTGCGTAGCTGCCAGATAAACGATTCTTTTGTCTGAGTAATATCCTTACGAAATATATTCACCCTTTTTAATAGAACGATTGACACGCACATTTCGATCAACAAGTCCAAGAGGTAATAAATCTTGTTCTCTAGCCTCTTCTGCTTTCAAAATACTTCCATAAACAGTGAATCCACCGATACTGTCTAAATGTTCTCCAACTTCTAAATCCCTTTTTGCAACTGTAACCGTTTCAGCAACAAGTCCTTTCCAAGGGGCGATGGTTGCTTCCTGATAAAAATAGGCTCGCGCAACAGAGATTGGTGTTTCCAGACTTGTTAGATGATAAGGACGGTATAATACGTAATAGGGTCCGTCCCCCATGCTTAAATATTTCATCTCATGATTTACTTCTTCTTGATCCGATGCAATAATGGCGAACACTCCAGGCGCAACACCATTTACAAATTCAACAATTTGTTTATTCTCAACTTGTCCCCCATCAGCAATGAAGCGGAACATTGCTGGCAAATCTTTCACCTCACCCGTTAAGCCGTTCATACCAGGTTTGTCTGGCAAAAATCCTGTGGCATTCGCTACAGCCGTCATCTCAACCATCGTTTTTGACCCATCTTGGAAGGACGCAATCATTTTAGGACTTGCTCCTTTTTCAGCTGCGACCTGAGCAGTCGAGTCAGGGTTTGCTTCTAGATTAAGTGGATTGTTTTTCCCTTTCCCTAGCGCAATAACCTCAAATCCACTAGCGTCAGCCAAATCATTTAGCTCCATTACTGCACCTGGCTCATCGCCCGCTGATCCTGTATATACCACCCCGCTTGAATCGGCTAACTGTTTTAATAACGGTCCAACCGTTACATCTGCTTCTACGTTCAACATGACAATATGCTTCTTATTCATAATGGTATCCCAAGCAATTCTAGCACCAATATCTGGAACACCCGTTGCATCTACCACTACATCAACAGATGGAAGTGATGTAACTAGCTTAGAAGAAGATGTGCTTACTACTTTTCCTAAACGAACAGCTGACTCAGCATCCTCTAGATTTGTTGTCTGCACGATCTGATCTGGGTTAACGCCTGCTTTTTTATAGGCGTTGATAGCATTTTCAACTTGAATATCAGCGGTAATAACTACTCGCATTCCCTTCATACCCTCAATTTGAGCGACCATACCTCTTCCCATTTGGCCTGCTCCTACTAGTCCTACGTTTATTACTTTGCCTTGCTGTTCTAGTTCTGCTAGTTTTCTATTAATGCCTAACATACAACCACTCCTATAATACGTATTAGTTAGCCTCTATATATAGCAATCTTTCCACCGATTTCTAGATTTGGAGCAACTTTTTTCTCAACACACAAGGTTCCTGGCAAATCAGAGAATGACTTGCCGCTGAACTCAATCGTGCAATGACCAAGATCTCTTAACGTCTCGTTAGCCTTTTCCCCTACAAACAAAATTTTGTAATGGTTGTCCTGTATTTGCAACGTATCACCAACTACAACGTGGTGTAAAAGCTCTGTTTTTTTATGAATCGCAGAGATATCCTTTAAATCAGCAGGGACTGTTTCATTAAAAATGACCAACATATTTTCTTCTAAAAAAATACCAGTCTGTGAACCTAGTTCAATAATTTCAGATTGATAAACAGTTGTCTTCGTTTGTTCCATTTCTCTCGCTCCTTTATTTATCTATTCTTTATGAATACAATCCAAAGCTGAATAGATAAGCAATCACTACAGCTAACGGACCAGTAATCATTCTAGACATTAATACTGCCGGTACACCTACTTCTATTGTTTCAGGCTGAGCCTCTCCAAGTGTTAATCCCACTGGAACAAAATCAGCACCTGCTTGAGGATTGATTGCAAATAATGCTGGCAAAGCAAGGTGAGGAGGAATATTACCTCGACCAATTTCAACTCCAATCAGCACTCCAACAACTTGAGCGATTACGGCTCCTGGCCCAAGTAACGGTGACAGTAAAGGAATAGAGCACAATACAGATAAAATCAAAAGTCCAACAAAATTTCCAGCAAGCGGTGAGACAAAGTTTGCGATAAAGTCTCCGATACCCGTAAACGTGATAATCCCAATTAACATGCTCACAAACGCCATAAAAGGAAGAATGTTTTTAATGACTTGATCAATCGTTTCACGGCCAGCCTGGTAGAATACACCAACAACCTTACCAGCGCCTCTACCTACAATTTCAATAATATTGGCTTTTTTCTTCGGCTGACTAAGATTTGCAGCCTTTGCTTTTGCCTCTTCTTTGATTCTGTTTGCAGCATCTTTATCAAGACGTGATGTCTCTTCACTTGTGGCTGTTGATGGTTGTACACTCGTTCCTTCTTCTGTAGTTACATTCGAAACTTTGACCCCAGACACAAAATTTTTATCATTAATAAACTTCATTAATGGTCCCGATGGAGAGGTTGGATTTAAATTAATGGTTAATACACCCATTTGTGGGTATACACCGCAACGTGCTGTTCCTCCACAATCAATGACAACACAAGCCATTTCCTCTTTATTTACAGATGACTTAAAGCCATCAACTGCTTCGGCACCCGTTACATCCGCAATATGCTGAGCTAGTGGATCAATTCCTCCACCTGTGACAGATACCACATATTTCTTTTGCTCGGTTGGCTGTATAATAAGTGGTCCTCCCCAACCGCCATTTCCTTTTTCGATTTTAACTTGTTTGTAGTCTGCCATGGTCATTACCCCCTATTGTTCTCTTATGTTTGTGAGGCAAGCTCTTGCTCTCTCTTTTTAATAAGACGACCTGTAATAATTTCTGTTACGATACCTCGAATTAGAATGACAATCAGACCTACAATAAAGAAACGGATAGCTAATGGCCCAAGAGAAAGACCTAGTGTTGTGATACCTGAGGCAATGCCCATGTAGACAAATAACTCTGCTGGATTACCATGCGGAAATAACCCTGTAATTGGATGAACAAACGATACTGCGGAATCATAAAAGGCCGGCTTTTGATGCTCTGGTAAAAACCGCCCAAACGTATAAGCCATTGGGTTCGTCAAGAAAAATACTGCAAGAAAGGGGAATAGCGTGTAACGTAAAATGATATTTTTTGTACTCTTTTGTGCTAATCGGTTAATCCGTTCCTCTCCAACCATTTTTATGACAGCATTTACAGCGGTAATTAAACAAATTAAGGTTGGTATAATCCCAGTTACCATCCCTATAAAGGTCGTGCCGCCTTCTTGAAACATTCCGATAAAGCCTTCAGCAAGCTGTACTAAAAAATCCATCTGCCCTTCCCCCTATCCTGCTATCGATTTTTTTCGTTGTTTATTTATTTGTTCTAAGGATGTTTCAATGGCTACGCGAAGCGGATGTTCATGGATCATTTCCTTTATTTCCTGAACAAGTAGCCCATTAAATGTGTCAAAAGGAACAAATCGAGAGAAAACCGTTACACCCGCCATTTTTCTGCCGTCTACAACTTCTCCATCTTGATTTGTAACAAGAATGACAATACTGCCTATCCCTATTCTCTGTTTATGAATGCCTACGCCTAGATATCCTGAAGAACGATTACTCATTTCCTTAAGAGTCTTCTGATAGTTTTTCATTTGAATCCGTGTCAGTAAAAGCTGTAAAACCCAAGTTGCAGCAAACAATCCGATGAGCCAACCCCACATACCATTTCACCCCTTCTTTACATTTGTTCTTTGCCGTTACTTATGTTTGTATTATAAAAGCGCTTTCATAATTCTGTCAAGTAGTTTTCTGAAAAATATGTCGAAAACTACTCGCATAGTAAGAAAGCGCTTTTATTAGTATTTTTTTTTAAACATGTTCATTTAATAAGGATTGAGCTGTAGAATCATCAAGAATAAGTACATTCAGATAGCCGGTTTTTAAAGCAATTAGTAAACTCTCCACTTTGTGTGCGCCTTCTGCTACTCCTACTACCTCAGGAATTCCTTGTAATTCTTTTAAATTCAAGCCAATAACTCTGTCATTTAAAGGGTGCTTAATCTGCTCACCTACCACATCATAAAATCTAGAACCAATATCTCCAACAACACCAGATTTGCGAAGTGAAACAAGATCCTCTTCTTTTAAATACTCCATTGTACTCATAGTAGAATTTAACAGTGGATTTCCGATCCCAACAAGTGCCATATCAACTTGTCTGCCTTCTTCTAACACCTTCGCAATATCCTCACTCTCAATTAAACGCTGCTTCAAGTCCTCACTCTCAACCATAGTTGGTGCATATAAATAAGAACAGGTCCCGTTCACCTTTTGTGCCAGCTGATAGGCCAGTAGATTTGAATGAATATCAACTAGTTTCCTACCCATACCTCCTACAAGTGGTACGATATTCAGCTCCGGCCGGTTCTCATAAGGATACTCATTCACCATGTTATACAAAGCCGTTCCCCAGGAGATACCTAGACTATTAATTCCATCGAGATTTTTACTTACATAATAGGCCGCCGCTTTTCCTACTGAGCGCTTGATCATTTCTGGTGTTAACCCTGCGGTTGGAACAACAACTGCCTCTTTGAGGTTATACATTTTCTCTAACTTGTGCTCAAGTGCAGCAGTATGAGCATTCTCATCCTTAATATAAATTTCTACAATGCCCAATTCTCTCGCCCGGTTTAACATCTTAGAAATTACCGGTCTTGATACAGACATTTTTTTAGCGATTTGTGCTTGAGTCCAAGCCATCAAAATAATAAAGGTTTGCGGCCTTAACGAGCAGTCTTCTATCTTCCCAATTACTCATTTTTATAACACTTCCTTTCGTAGAATCATATTATATTTAATTATTTTTATTATATAACAAATGTTCACATCGTGCACATACGTCATTCTAACTTAAATAAACAAAATTTGACTCATTCACCAAAACCGCAGATAGATTCCAAGAGGTAGGAATAAGCCAATGAGTATCGTTAATGAGATCACAACAATTAATGAGACTGTGGTGAATTTCGTCAAATCTCCTTTGTTAAGGTGCATGAGAAAAATTTCCATCATCCCCATACTAATGATCCCAAGTAGTAGCTTAGCGCCGCGCATTAATGAAAAAGGCATCATTGGTACAAGCAGAATGCCTGTTGCAAGCACAAATAAAAAAGAGACCCTCATAAGCTGATGTAGGAGAACAGCCGGTTTTTTCTGTCCTTTTCGATAAAGGCTTAATACCAATCCAAATAAACTGAGTGTAAGGATAATAGCAAGTAAATGATACTGAGTTAACATGATAAAAACCTCCTCATCACAGTGTACCTTTTTTTATTGAAAAAGAGAGCATCTACTCGTCATTTGAGTAAGATGCTCTCTTTAGTATGTTACGGAATCGTGACCTCTCTTAGCTGATAGAACCCTGAAGCATCTGCCCAGAATCCTTCCACTCCATCTGCATAACCCATAATATGAGATGGATGATAGAGGAAGGTCATTGGTGCTTCTTCATTTAAATAATTTGTCGCTTCTTCATAAAGTCCTAAGCGAGTATCTTCGTCTTGCTCTATCCGAGCATTGTAAAGCATCTCATCAAATGTATCATCTTCCATAAACACTCGGTTTCCTGGAGGACCAGCATTATCAGAGTGGAACAGCATATGCATTGGGTAATCGGCATCTCCCGTTCCTAGTGACAAGCCTAAAATAAACATATCGTGTTCTCCAGATCCTGTCGCATCAAGATATGCGCCCCACTCGACAACGTTAATCTGCGCATCAATATTAATTTCTTTCAAATTTTGCTGGACCATCTCTGCGATATCCATTCTTTCACGACTATCATTTGTCCAAATCGTTGTCTCAAAGCCATCTTCATGTCCTGCCTCAGCAAGAAGTCTTTTCGCCTCTTCTACATCTCTTTCAACAACATTTACATTCTCACTAAAACCAAAGTTTGTATCATTCACAGGACCTAGTGCCACTTCTCCTGTCCCATCTAATATGCCATTCATCATATCTTCTTTGTTTATAGTCATTGCAATTGCTTTACGAACGTTATTATCATCAAACGGTTCTTTCTGCATATTGAATCCTAAATACGTGATACTTGCTGCATTTCGTTCATACGCATTAATCCCATCAGATGTGTTTAGTCGGTTCAGATCACTAGCTGTTACCGGAGAAATAATATGTGCTGCTCCAGTTTGTAAATCAGCTATTCTGGTCTGATCTTCAGGTATGACACGAAATGTTACAGTATCAACTTTTGCAGGCTCTCTCCAATAATCAGGGTTTCTGTCTAAGACAATTTGATCTCCTGGAGCCCAGTTGTTAAATGTGAAATACCCTGTTCCTATTGGATTTTCATTTATGTAGTCGCCTGGTTGTCCTCCAGTTTCAACATTAGCGTAATCCTCTTTGATCGCCTCATGACTTACGATACTAGAAGCATAGTGTGCAAAGTGAGCCGGTAAAGGAGCAAACGGTACCTCCGTTTGTAAATGAATCGTATAATCATCTATGACTTGAATATCTTCTATAATTTCAAAAAGGATTTTTCTAGGTGACGCCACCTCTTCATCAAGAATACGTTCAATATTTGCTTTTACTACCTCGGCATTAAACGCTGAATCATCGTGAAATGTGACCCCTTCACTCAATTTAAATTCCCATACATTATCCTCAATGGCCTCCCACGACTCGGCCAACAAAGGTTCAAGCTCCATCTCTTCATTGTACTTAACCAACGTTTCATACATGTTCACCTGAATGTTACCAGACGGAACATCATTGGCCGTATGTGGATCAAGCGTATTAGCATCGGATAAGACACCTAAAATAAGATCCCCACCAGATTCAACCTCCGCACCCTCAATCTCTGAACCACTTTCAACATTTGCATCACTGCCGCATGCACCCAATACCATTACAGCCGCCAATCCAATCGAGCCCACTCCAATCCTTGCCTTCTTTCGCATATCGTTCCTCCTCTAAAGTAATTGTAGCTTCATTCATTTGTCTTCTCTCCATAGCACAAACTTAAATTAGTGATGTAAAAAGACTCTCTTAGGGGAGAGGACAAATGAATAAAAACGTATCTACACAGTAGACTCTTTTAACCTACTATACTTCGCGGAAAGAAAATGGATTATAATGTGAAGGTTTTGTGTCTTTTGTTTATTCTGACTATTTAACATCCTAACAAATTGAAAATAATGGACTATAGATGGTAAAAAAGGATAGCTATTGGTGGTTTGTATTGGCTTGACCTTGGGTGGTGTTTGATATTTGAGCGGTCGCAAGCCACAAAACTCAACACAAAAAAAGCAGGATGAAATCATCTCATTTCATCCTGCATCCTGCTATCTTTTTAGTAGCTTTGGTCTTGCTGATCGATACATGAGATATAAGAGGTATGGCGCACCTATTAATGCGGTCACAACTCCTGCAGGTAATTCTTTTGGCGCAAGAAGTACGACGCCAATCCAATCCGCTGCTGCAAGTAATAATCCGCCTATTAATGCTGATAGTACTACCGCATGGCGATGATGCGGTCCCACAAGCATTCTTGCGGCATGTGGCGCGAGTAACCCTATAAAACCTACTGCTCCAACATTTGCTGCTGCAATAGATGCGAGCAAAACAGCGATTATTGCTACAGATAATCGTGTCTGCTTTACTTTGAGTCCGAGCCCAGTTGAGCTCTCTTCGCTAAAGGAAAGCAGATCTACTTTTCTTCCCTGCCACCAGGCAAGCAGCAATAGAATGACCACAGATGGAAGAAGTACACGTAGTTCACTCCAGCCACGTCCATAAGCACTGCCCGCCATCCATGTTAAGGCTGGGGCAACAGAGACTTTTGCATATACGATTAATATATTAATAAAGGCTGCTCCTGCTGCCGCTACTGCTATTCCAACTAAAGTAAGGATCATTGGATCAAGTCCTCGGCGCCAAGAGACAGAATAAACAATACTAGCTGCGGCGATACCACCGAGTACTGCTCCAATTGGAAGCCATACTCCTGAGAGCTGTGGAAACACAACAATCACTAATAAGGCTCCGACTCCTGCCCCACTTGTAATTCCGATAACTTGCGGGTCACCAAGTGGATTTCGAATTGTATTTTGAATGAGACTTCCGCTAACTGCAATCGCCATACCTGAGATTCCGGCAATAAGTAAGCGTGGCAAACGGAAATCAAATAAAATCTTCTCATGTAGTGCTTGTCCCTGTCCGATTAGAGCAGCCCACACATCCGTTAGAGGAATATAAAGACTTCCGCTTGTTAGGCTCACTATCCAAACCGAGAGCATTAGAATTGAAAAGATACTAACCCATACTTTAAACGAACCAATCCGTCTAGCTCCTCCGACATTCATTGACATGTTGGAACTGAACCCTGTGCTTCCATTTGTATGTTTAGACATTCTGAGTGCAAGCCAAATCAACCAAGGAGCTCCAATCGCTGCAGTAATGGCTCCAGCTGGCAATTCTCCATAGGCATCAATAAAACTTCTGGCGATTGTATCTGCTAGAAGTAAAACAACAGCTCCCCAGAGAGCACTTATCGGCAGTAACCACACATGTTTTCTTACGCCCATCATACGAACAAGGTGAGGTGCTACTAATCCAATAAAGCCTATAGGACCAACCACACTCACACTTACACAGGCGATCACAACAGCAATGGCCATGGCAAGAAATCTAGTTTGTCGTACTCTTTGCCCTAAAGATTTTGAGGTTTCTTCATTTAATGTTAAAACATCCAACTGACGTGACGTTAAACAAACAAGCAAAATTCCTCCTGCGACCCAAGGCCAAGAAAAGCTGACACCACTCCAGTCATTCTGAACAAGAGAACCAGATCCCCACAGGAAGACACCTTGCACCGTTTGCTGGTTGAGCATAATTAATGCGCTAGTCACAGATGAAAGAACTAGTGTGACAATCATCCCAGAGAGAGCCACGCGAATCGGTGTGCTTCGTCGTCCACCACCTAATGCAAATACTGCCATGGCTGCTCCAGCTCCACCAAGAACAGCGATCGGAAATGCAAACTGAGACTGAAGTGTCGGAAAAAAGATCATCCCTGTGATCACAGCCAAGTATGCCCCAGCATTTACACCTAATGTTGTCTCTGAAGCGAGTGGGTTACGAGTAACTGTCTGCATAAGAGCACCAGCAACCGCAAGTGCACATCCTGATATGACACCTATTACGGCGCGTGGAAATCGGTTAGCCCATATCAAATGATGTTCAGCGAGATCCTGACGATTAAACAAAGCTTGAATGACATCATTTACTGACACATCTGCTCTACCTTGAGTCAAACTAATAAACAAGGTAAGAACTAAAGCAATAAAACCACCAATTAGCATCATTAGTGGTCTTAAGCTTCTTTTGACTGAGATGTCTGGAGCTAATCCATTATTTGCAACCATCGCTCCATCACCTCTCCTTTTATTACTCATTCGTAATGGCGTTTACGACCTTTTCAGCATATACCTGTGCAGAAAGAGGTCCTCCATATGGCCACGCATCGCCACCTAATGGATAGATACGATCTTCTTGTACAAAGTTTAATCCATTCCAAATGGGATTATCTTTTAATTGATTCTCAATGACATCGTCACTATCTTGAATAATCGTAAAGAAATTAACATCTTCTATCGCAGGAAGAGCTTCAACATCAGCCGAAGTAAAACCGTATTGTTCGAATTGGTTGGAATGGAAACCATTTACAAGGCCCATTTTTTCAACCATTGGAGCTGCCATGGATGTATCATCATGCAATCTGAAGGTTACTGCATTTTGATCACTATATGCCATGGCAACGACGAATTCTTCTCCGCCCTTACCAGCGTCCTCTATTTTTTGTTTAGATTCTTCAAACATTGTATCAATTCCATCTAATACTTCTTTTGCTTCTTCTTCCTTGTCCATAATGGTTGCAATTTCATTAAACGTTTCAATCATTCGATCGTACTGAGTACCTTCTCCTTCAGCAGGATAAGGGTTATATACAAGTGTAGGAGCAATTTCATTTAACTCATCGTAGCTTGTCTCTACATTCGATTCCAATCCTACAATTAGATCTGGCTCAAGAGCTGCAATCATTTCAAGGTTAGGAGTATTACGCATACCGATGTCTTCAATTCCATCAGGCATCTCCATTCCGATGTCAACCCATTGATTCATTCCTTCTATATCTGCGACTCCAACTGGATTAATTCCAAGTGCTAAAAAGTCTTCTACATAACCCCATTCAAGCACAACGACTTTTTCTGGAACGCCTTCGATTTTTGCCGTTCCTCTAGTATGTTCAAAAGAGCGAACTTCACCTGAGACCTCTTCACCTTGTGGATCAGCTGTTTCATTTTCTGTTTCACCACTCCCACAACCAGCCAATAATACTAACGATGTACCAATAGCGCCTGCAACCCATTTCCCTTTTGACCATACCATCTTCATTTTCCCCCATTATATGTATTCTCTTTAAACAATAATAAAAATCATTCTCAATTGAGAATAGCAAGATCACTCGTCCCCGTCAATAAGCAGTTTATAGCAACTCACAAAAACGTTGTACAGTCTTAGGATCTGTACAACGTTTTTGATCACTTCTTATTATATTTCTACTGGTTGCCCACTCGTAAGCGATTGTTGCGCTGCACTCGCAATCCGCTCAGCTTGTAGTCCATCAAAACCACTACATGTTATCTCACTATTTGATAAAACCGAGTCAACAAATGCTTCTAATTCCGTAACGTAGGCCTGTTGATAACGTTCTAAGAAAAAGTTCAGCGGCTTATCACGATACACCATCTCAGCCGATGAAACCTGAACCGTATTAGGATGAACATTCGTCGTTTCAGCTGAGCCCTTTGAACCAAATGCCTCCACTCGCTGATCATAACCGTAAACCGCTTGTCTGCTATTATCAATTACTGCAATGGTTCCGTTTTTAAATGTTAAGGTGACAACCGCGGTATCAATGTCTTCACACCGACCAAACGTTGGATCAACTAGATTTGCACCAGTAGCATATACCTTCTCTACCTCACTATCTAATAAATATCTTGCCATATCAAAGTCATGAATAGTCATATCCATAAACATCCCACCTGACGTGCGAATGTAGGATTCTGGTGGTGGCGCTTGGATCGCGCGATGTAATTTTTAAGAGATGAATGTCTCCAAGATGACCATTATGGACCAACTCTCTCACTCTCATAAAGTTTGCATCAAACCTTCGATTAAAACCAACCTGGAGCTTTACGCCATGTTGATTGACTGCTTCAAGTGCCTCTTCTGTTTGTTCTTTAGAAAAACTAACCGGCTTCTCACAAAAGATATGCTTTTTCGCTTTCGCCGCTTCTTTTATTATTGATAGATGTGTATCTGTGGGTGAACAAATGAGGATTGCATCAATATCAGGGTCTTGAATAATGTCCTGATACTCTGTGGTTAATATCTCTACTTTATGTTCATCTGCCCAAGATCGAAGCTCTTCTCCCCTTACATCTGATACCGCTTTCAATTTTACGCGATGGTTTCCTACTAGATTTTTTGCATGCAACTGTCCAATACGTCCCGCTCCAATGATACCAATCGTTAGCTTATCCATGTTTGTTTCCTCCTGTAGTAAAAACTGCGGAATCACTTCCTAAAAACCTACTAACAGATTTCTTTACAGTGAGCGTAATTCCCTGCTTTTTCTCTATATTTCTCCACATTTAGCACGAATAAAAAGAAGATTAATTCCAAAGATTTCAAGATTACGCCGATATAAATAGTAAAGGTTTTAAAAAGGGGAAGAATTTATGAAACTTACATTTAAGAAAACAAAACCACTTACTACTATTACGAAGCCCAATCAACTTATTGACTTTAGTCCACCTGAAGATATTCTTATACAAATAAAAATGATTAACCTATCAGAAGAAGAGATTGAGAGTCTCGTAAGTGTTAAAGACTTGGTTTGTAATTCGATAAACGTTATTACAGATGCTTTCTATGACTCAATTATTCAACAACCCAACTTGTTAGCAATTATAGAAGCTCATTCATCAGTTGAGAAGCTTAAAAAAACATTAAAAACGCATATACTCGATATGTTTTCAGGTGTCCTGAATGAAGAATCCGTAGAAAAGCGTAAACGAATTGCCTCTGCACACGTTCGCATTGGTTTACAATCTAAATGGTACCTAGCGGCTTTTTGCAACTTACAATCAGCACTTTTTAAAGTAATCCAAAACGCCCACACACTTCAGCTTAATCAGAAACACAAAGCCATTCAAGCTGTGGCAATATTTCTTAGCTTTGAACAGCAGCTTGTCATGGATTCATATGAAGCTCAAAATCAACTACAAAACAAACAAGAACTTTCTAATCGAGCAAATCTATTAAATAGAATGGATCAATCTGCTGAGGACCTTGCTTCCATTTCAATTGAGACGAATACGTCGATCGAATCAACTGAGTCACACGCCAACTTAATCAGTGAAATAGCTAGTGAAGGTGTTACCCTTGCAAAAGAAGCAACATCTTTATGCAAAGTGGGGCAAACAGAACAGCTTCACTCTAGTACAGAAGAAATTACAGATATTATTGATATAGTTAGTGGAATTGCGGAACAAACAAATCTACTCGCCTTAAACGCATCCATTGAAGCTGCAAGAGCAGGAGAAACCGGAAAGGGCTTTGCAGTTGTAGCCCAGGAAGTAAGAAAGTTAGCGGAACAAACGAGAGCAGCTACTGCGAATATTGAGGCACTTATTGCAGGTACAGCCAAACAAACGAATCAAGTCCTTTCTTCAATCACAACAATTGATACGTCAATGAAAAAAACACGAGCATTGACTGAAAAAGCTGCCTCATCCTTTACACAAATTCAGGATTCAACAAATCTAAGTAAACAGCAAAATGACACGATTACTGCAAGAATTAAAGAGCTACTCATCAAAATTGAAGAGATGAAACAGGATGCCTTAAACGTATCTAACGCTGCTGACATGCTAAAAAAAATGAAACAAAACTCATAACGTTTAGAAAATCTCTTAATCATTTATTTTTAATGATCTTCACCAGAAAAAACCACCCATAACCAACAGTGATTTTGGGTGGTTTTTGTGTACTTTCGATAATCAATTTTTAATATGAATATCATTTCATTAATCAATTAACCCAAATAAACGAGGGAGCCAAAGACTAATTTCCGGTATAAAAGCTACCGCAAGTAGAGCCATAACCATTGGAATGTAGAAAATCAATAATGGTTTTATGACTTGTTCAACACTAACTCCTCCAACCTTGCTACCAATAAATAGGACGGTCCCTACTGGAGGTGTGGTTGTACCAATCGCTAAACCTAATGACATAATTATACCAAAATGTACCGGGTGAATGCCTAAAGATGTGGCGACTGGGAAAAGGATTGGAGTGAAAATCAGCAGTCCTGGAGCAATATCCATGAATGTTCCTAACACTAATAACAATAGAACCATAATTAAAACTAACAAAATTCCGTTCTCTGTCACTCCAAGCAAACCACTTGAGATGGCCTGTGGAATATTTGAGTATGACAAGACCCATGACATTGCGCTAGAAGCCCCAATGAGTAAAAGGATAATTCCACTAAAGATAACCGTATCTTTTAAAATGATCGGAATATCTTTTAATTTTAAGCTTCGATAGCAAAGACTTAATAAAATGGAATAGAGCACGGCAACCGCCGCTCCTTCTGTTGCTGTGAAGATACCCGCAGCAATTCCGCCAATGACAATCACGATTAAAAACAGAGCCGGAATTGCTTGCAATACTACTTTTAGTCCTTCTGAAAATGGCACAGGTGTTTCTACCGTATATTTTTTACGTTTGGCTATAATGTATGCCATGACCATCACTAAAAATGCCATGAGGAATCCAGGCAAATAACCGGCTATAAATAAAGCTCCAATAGATGTACCTCCTGTTAGTAGAGAGTACAAGATAGGTGTTCCACTTGGGGGAATAACTAAGCCTGTAGGTGCAGACGCAATGTTAACCGCTGCAGAATAAGATGGATCATACCCTTCCTTTTTCTGCATTGGCCCCATAATACGTCCCATCGTAGCGGCCGAAGCAATCGTCGATCCAGATATTGAACCAAATAATGTGTTACCGATTACATTTGTGTGCGCCAACAATCCAGACATTCTTCCTCCTAAGAGTTTGGCCAAATTTATTAGCCGTAAAGCAATGCCTCCTGTATTCATAATACTGCCTGCTAACGTAAAAAACACAAGTGCAAGCAATACAAAGCTATCAATTCCCGTAATAAATTGCTGGGAAAGGACCATTAAAGCATCCCAAAATGGCATGATAACCAATGCAGCAGCAAATGAAGCGATACCAATACTAATGCTAATTGGCACCCCAATCACAATTAACAGAAAAAACACAGCAAAGAGAACGATCCCAGTTAAAACAATATCACTCATGCAGCTTCCCTCTTTTCCCTATCTAGTTGGGCAGCATCTATTTTTATATTGAGAAGCTGGTAGAATATGATTAGCACACCTGCAATAGGCAAGACGCCATATACAACTCCCATCGGTAATCCGAGCACAGGAGATACTTGATTAATCGTCGCAATAACAAGCCGCGTTCCACCTATTACAAAGACAACAACTGCAAACACAATAATGCTACTATCAATGACTAGATTAGAGACTCTTTTTTTGTCCTGCAAGTTTAGACGTTAGAAACGTAAGGGCTAAATGCTCTCTATGTCCAAATGCATAACTTGCCCCTAAAAAGCCAATCCATATCAATGAAAACCGTAGAACCTCTTCCGTAAACACACTCGGATTCTGCAAAACAAACCTAGTAAATACTTGCCAAATGGCTCCCGCAACAAGAAACACTACTAACACACTTGAACATCCAATAATTATTCGATCAATCCAATTTTTTATTCTCTCCACGACTGATCCACCTTTCACTCCAAAATTGAAAACGCATCCAAAATTTCTTTTACTTGTGGATTTTCTCTACTCTCTTCTAATAATGGCTCTACTAACTCGCGAAATGGCTCTTGGTCCACTTCATTAAAAGTAACGCCCATCTCTTCCTCTGCTTTAACTACTCCATCAGCAATCATGTCTTTCCAGCGTTCATTGTGTTCATGAGTAGAATCTTGTGCTTCTTCGGTAATGATTGCTTGTTCCTCTTCACTTAAGTTATTCCACGTTTGATCACTCATAATTAAAAAGTCTGGAATTCGTGTATGTTCGTCATAAGAAAAATATTTAGCTACTTCTCCGTGATTAGCGTCTACAAGAGCAATTGAGCTACTTTCCGCACCGTCGATAACTCCCTGTTGAAGTCCTGTATATACCTCTGAGGCAGGTAGTGGAGTTGGAGCTGCACCTAATAGTTTCATCGTATCAATCGATGTTTTATTAGTCATAACCCTAATCTTTAAGCCAGCCAAATCCTCTGGTTTCTCGATTGCATGATTAGATGTGTAAAAACTTCTAGCACCTGCATCAAAGTACGTAATACCTCTCAAGCCTATATCGGAAAGATTCCCATACATAGATTGCACAGTTTCCGAGTCCATGACACGTTCAAAATGTTCTTCATCACTAAACACATAAGGCAAACTAAATACTGAAAAAGATGGGTCAAAGCTCTCCAATGCGCCTGCATTTACCTTTACCATGTCAATAACACCAGTTTGCACCAAGCTCTAACATGACACGTTCATCACCAAGGGCACCATTAGGGTAAATCTCTACATTTAAATGGTCACCCGTTTGTTCGTTTACACCAGTAGCAAAGTCCTCGAGACTCTGGTAAACAGGGGCAGAGTCATTATGAATGTGGGCTATGGTAAGTGTTTTCTTTTCGCTACTTGCTTCAATGAGTTTGGGGATCATAATTGAAGCGCTTCCAATTAATACTGCAGTTAATCCGATTACAACAGTCTTTGAACCTTTCATGTTTTCACACTTCCTTCCGAAAAAATGCGCACAAAAAAACTGTTAATATAATGATACAAATCCCATTATATTAACAGTAAACGCTTTCGTCTTATTGAATAAAGAAATCCTTCTCAATATCAGAAGTAGATTCTTTGCTCAAAACGGCTGACTTGGAACCGTCCCCTTTTGATAGGAATCAGTTAATACCTCTCGTACATTTTCTACATAATGAAGCTTTGTAGCCGAATCAAATCGTTTCAGCTCTTCTGGAAACTCCTTGACTAAATCAAGTTGAGCATTCAGTTCTCCAAGCACTTGAACATGTACAGCTGCTGTAGAATAATCACATGGCGGTGTCGCCTCTGAATCATGTATAGCCCTCAAGCACCAATTCAGCTTATCTACATGAGGCACATGTGGATTTCCATAGTCCTTTTTGGTTCCATCATGAAACTCAGCACGCATGGAGGGCTGCTCATCCTCTGAGTTAAACGTGATGACACCTTTTTCAAATTCATAGTGGAAAATAGGGCCTTCTGATTTTTCAACAGCATGGGAAGCTAAAAATAACAATTCCGTCCCTTTTTCAGTCTGCATGTTCACTACACATGTATCAAATGTTTCAATTTCATTGACACGATACAATTGTGCCTCCACATCTTTTACTGGAGCACTTGTCTCCATTCGATCACCTAGCATGTAAAACATGTTGTGTAGAAAGTGAGCAGTCGCATTATTGGCAATGCTGTCCATGATCAATGTACCATCAGGACTATATTTTTTTCCTGCCCAGGTAGACCGATTAAAATAGTCTTCTGTTCGTGGCCAAAGCACAAGTGTTTTTAATTGAATTGCTTTGCCAAATACTCCTGCGATGATATCCTTTTTTAAAGATTGGATTGACTCTGTAAATGACCAGTTAAAACCAACCGCAGCCCACTTCCCGTTTTTTTCTGATGCTTTTTTCCAAAGCGGAAGGTCTGATGGATCTCCAGTAAGGGGCTTTTCACATAATACATGACTTCCCTGCTCCATAGCATAAATAGCTTGTTTTGTATGCAAATGGATTGGGGTAGAAATGATTGCAAGATCCGCAGAATGATTCTCATAAAAAGCTTCAATTGATTTATAAATTGGAATCGATCTTTCTTGTAAAACGCCAAAGAAACTGCTCTTTTCGGCAGCAATTTCAACTACACCTATAAGGCTTGCATCCGTTCGTTCAAGTAATAAACGTAAATAACTTTCCCCGTAGCCATTGATACCTATTAATACAACCTCAGCCTGTTTATCACTTTTCATTTGTCTTCCTCCAAGCCGTTCAAACGCAATGCCTTCTCCTGTGCCTCAACTGCCAATTCTGACACTCGAAACACATGCTCTTGAGTCATCGCATACTCTGTACCATTCTGGCAATCTTTGATCAGATCATAAAAATACGGTTTGCCTACACGTCCACTGACCGGTACATACAGTTCCTCAGATTGTGTGACAATGTACAAGTGATTTCGTTCTGTCGTGCGACCCACATCAAGATATTTGCGCAATTCAATATATCCATCCGTGCCAAAGATAACAGTCCGACCGTCTCCCCAAGTAGGTAATCCGTCTGGAGTGAACCAATCAACTCTCACATATTGAGTAGCACCATTATTCGCGAGTAATGTTGCATCACCAAAATCTTCCCAATCACCATATTCATGGTGTTGATAGTTAGCTGTTTTACTATGAAGAACCTTTGCATCCGTTGCTCCTGTGTAAATTAGAAACTGATCAAATTGATGGCTGCCAATATCGGTTAAAATCCCGCCGTTTTGCTTTGGATCAAAAAACCAATCTTCTCTAGATTCTTTATTTAAGCGGTGTGGCCCTGAGCCGGTCACTTGGAATACACGTCCAATTAGTCCTTTTTCAACGATGTATTGAGCAAGCATTGCCGACTCAACACCTAAACGCTCCCCAAAAAAGATAGACCATTTTTTATTTGATGATTTCATGGCTTCCCGAGCCTGCTTTACTTGATCAAGTGTAGTAAAACCTGCTTTTGCCGAGAAAAAATGCTTATCATGAGCAAGTACCTGCAGACCAAGCACTGCTCTTTCAGAAGGGATAATACTAGTCGCAATCATGTCTGATGAATCCTCTAGCACCTGCTCGATTGATTGTGCAGCAACAGCCGAGGGATAAGCATCCAGCAGTTTTTGTTGCTTCTCTTTATCGCGGTCATAGACATGATGAAGGGTTGCGCCAAGCTTGGCATAACCCTTCTACCATTCCAAAAATATGTCCATGATCCATTCCAATGACAGAAAAAGAAAAAGGCTCTTCGATTTGACGATTCAATTCAATCGATTGGATAATATCATCAATTGTTTCTTGTAATGCCATCTAACAACCTCTCCTTTTAAACCGTTTTATACATGTTCCGTATAACGTTCCTTCATTTGTTTAAGCACTTCGTCACCTGGACGGTCCCAGATTTCTTGATTAATGATTTCCACTTCAATCGGTCCGTGATACCCGGCTGCTTCTACTTGATTCCGCATGCCATTCAGATCAATGACACCATCACCCATCATGGCACGGCCCTTAAACATATCAAGCATTGGTACCTTCCAATCGGATACGTGGAAGCCAAGAATACTACCTTTAGCCGCTTCTATCTCTTGTGCGAGTTCTGGGTCCCACCACACGTGGAATACATCAACCACTACTCCAACTTGTTTAGAGTTATAATACTGAACTAATGAATTGGCTTGACCTAATGTGTTAATCACAGAGCGATCTGCCGCATACATTGGATGAAGTGGTTCAATTCCAAGTTTCACACCATGCTGTTCAGCGTGTGGAATGATGGACTCAATTCCTTCTTGCACCCAAATACGTGCTTGCTCTAAGTTTTTATCAGGTGCAGGACCACATACAAGCACTAATGTATCTGTGCCTATCTCAGCAGCCTCTTCAATCGCTCGCTTATTATCTTCTATTCGTTTATTACGTTCTTCTTGAGTAGCAGCTGGAAACATACCTCCACGACATAGGCTTGGAAACCTTGATGCCACTCTGCTTCAAATGGGCGGCCGTTTCCTTCACTCCATACTCAGCAAGCTTATGGCGCCAGATCGAGATCCAAGGCACTTCATTTCGTTCACAACCATCAATCGCCTCAGATAACGACCAGTTTTCAGTTGTTATTTGGTTCAGACTTAGTCTACTTAGTTCTGCTTTGCCGCTCATGTGAGCACCTCCTGTTCAATACCCGCAAGCTGTAGAACTCGGTTCATACGTGTTACAGCTAACTCAGGATCTTCAATGAGGTTTGCTTCATCCATTAACTTAAATAGCTTTGTAAGATGTTGGATAGAACGCGTACCCTCTGCACCACCAATCATTTTAAAATGTGATTGATGACCATTTAGGTATGCCATAAACACAATACCTGTTTTATAGGCGTAGGTTGGTGTTTCAAAAATATGACGACTTAATGCTACTGTAGGTTCAAGAACGCGTTTGTATGTCTCAAGATCATTGTGATCAAGAGCACGTAATGCATGCGATGCTGCTGGGGCAATTGCATCAAAAATGCCAAGTAGGGCATGACTGTATCCTTGTTCATCTCCTGCAATTAACTCTGGATAGTTAAAATCGTCCCCCGTATACATCCGTACTGACTCTGGAAGTAAACGACGCATTTTGATTTCTTTGTCTTTATCAAGAAGAGAAATTTTGATCCCATCGATCTTAGCTTCATTTTGGTGAATCATTTCCAAGCAGACATCCATTGCTCGGTCATAGTCTTCTTCTCCCCAATATCCTTGCAGAGCAGGATCAAACATAGGGCCAAGCCAGTGCAGAATCACAGGTTTGGCTGTTTGCCCTAAGATTTGTCCATATACATAACCGTAGTCTTCTGGTTTTTTTGCTGTTTTGGCCAAGGCACGACTCGCCATTAAAATAATGCCACTATCTTGGCTCTCAACGAACTCGCATTGTTCCGTATAAGCTCGAATAATATCATCCAATGAATGCTCTACACTTAAATCTAAATGATCTGTGCCCGCACCAGAAGCAATCAGCCCACCTGCACGTTTCGCTTCAAGCGACGACTGTTTAATTAGCTCTTGTGCACTTTCCCACGATAGGCCCATTCCGCGCTGCGCAGTATCCATCGCTTCAGCCACACCAAAGCCAAGCGACCAAAGGTGTCTACGGTAATGTAAGGTTCTTTCCCAGTCAATGTCTCCTCCAAGAACGGGGTGACTAGATGAAAGGGGATCAGCCACAACATGTGCTGCAGAATAAGCCGTACGAGAGGAGAATCCCCCCGCACCACTAAACGCAGATGGTGACCCTTTTAACTCATACGTCTCGACTGTACGATCTTCTGTTGGAAGTTTAATAGAGTATGCCATCATATGCCTCCTATAAATTCAATTCCGGTACATCTACCCACTTACGACCATGCCACGCTTCAAGTCCAAGGTCTGAAAGTTGAGTTCCTTTAGCCCCTTCAAGCAGATCCCACGGGAATGCATCGTCTTGATGAATATGCTTAAGGAATAGCTCCCATTGAATTTTGAAGCCATTATCGTACGTTTCATTTTCCGGCACTTGCTCCCACTGTTCTTGGAATGCAAACGGGTTTGGAATATCTGGGTTCCAAGTTGGACGTGGAGTCTGCACACGATGCTGCGTCTTGCAGTCGCGCAGTCCTGCCACTGCACTGCCTAGTTTTCCATCCACTTGAATCGTTAGAAGGTCATCACGATCTACACGAGTTGTCCATGAAGAATTAGCTTGAATAACAGCTCCACTCTTCATTTCAAAAATAGCATAAGCCGCATCATCCGCAGTTGCTTTGTACGTTTCTCCATTTTCATCAACACGGCTTGGTATATGTGTAGCTCCTAGGCATGTAAGAGATTTAATCTCTCCAAACAAATTATCAATAACATATCTCCAGTGAGCGAACATATCAACGATGATCCCGCCACCGTCTTCTTCTCTATAATTCAGCTTGGACGTTGACCTTCCTGCCAATCTCCTTCAAATACCCAGTATCCAAAATCAAGTTTGACAGAAAGAATCTCACCAAAGTAGCCGCTATCTACTAAACGCTTCAGCTTTAATAAACCTGGAAGAAATAATTTATCTTGAACAACCCCGTTTTTAACGCCTGCTTCTTGAGCTAACCTTGCTAGTTCAAGTGATCCTTCGACGCTAGTTGCAGTTGGTTTTTCGCAATAGATATGTTTTCCTGCTGCAATCGCTTGTTTAATCCCTTCAGCACGGCGTACTGTTGTTTGGGAATCAAAATAGATCACATTATGGTCATCAGCAAGTGCTGCTTCAAGATCCGTTCCAATACGCTCAATTCCATGAGTATCAGCAAGCGCCTGAAGTTTCGCTTCATTCCGACCCACTAGAATTGGATCTGGATAAAGTACATCTCCATTAGCTAATTTAACGCCTCCCTCTGAACGAATAGCCACAATCGAACGAATTAAGTGTTGATTTGTCCCCATTCTTCCTGTTACACCATTCATGATAATACCAATTTTATGCGTTGCCATATTTGCTTTCCCCTCTCTACTTTTAATCTATCTCTATCATAATTAAAGCGCATACATAAATCTTATTAGATCAGGCAGGAAATTCTCATTTTCGGAAATAGATTCATTTAGGGGTATTTTTCAAATGCATAGCATATACTGCCTAAGATTTAAAAATGGAGAAAGGATGATGAATGTGAATGATCAGCTTGACTGGACGCTTAATGATCCTTATTTGTATAGTGCAGCTTCAGAGTATTTAAATCAGATGGTTGAGGCACAGACAACCCGTGGAGCGGTAAGAGGAAAGCTGCTTGACGTACAACCCGATCATCTAGTTATTGAAATGGGTGGCACTCCATTTTACATTCGAACCCAACAAATTATTTGGTTTTTCCAGCAAAATAACACAATCCTCCCTACGCATATAACCTAACTTACTTAATAAGGAATGGAGGAACTGTTATATGATTAAACGGATAAATAAATTACAAATTGAACTTCCTAGACCTGAACACGGTGATGCCAATGCCGCAGCAGCTGTTCAAGAATTATTAGGTGGAAAATTTGGTGAGATGTCTACATTAAATAATTACATGTTCCAATCTTTTAACTTTCGAGGAAAATCAAAATACAAACCCTTTTATGATCTCATAGCCAGTATTACAGCTGAGGAGTTTGGTCACGTTGAATTAGTGGCAAACGCGATTAATCTCGTCTCCTATGGAACAACGTTTCCCGGAGACCCCGATACCGCCCCACTTCAAAACGGAAAAGATGATCGATACTCGACTCATTATACAACAACTGCACAAACAGCATTTCCAGGCGACAGCATGGGCAGACCCTGGAATGGTACATTCGTAAACAACAGTGGCGCTCTTGTAGAGGACTTACTACACAATTACACATTAGAAATTGGTGCACGTAATCATAAAATGCGAGTCTATGAAATGTCTACTAACCCAACAGTTCGAGAGCTTTGTGGATACTTACTAGTTCGAGGAGGCACACATATTATCGCTTATGCCAAGGCGATTCAAGTAGCTACTGGCGTTGATATTGGAAAAATGCTTCCTGTCCCGTATCCCGACAATACCAAATTTGCCGAAACAAATAAATTTATTGATCAAGGTCTTTACAATGTGCTTTATACATGGGGCGAACCGGAATATCGAGATATTCGGCAGATTTGGAAAGGTGAAAACCCAGAAACAAACGAACCTCTGCGAGTGATTGATGGGGTACCAGAAGGCGCTCCTATTCCCGATCTAGAAGAGAAGCCGCAGCTATTTGCTCCAGGAATTGATCCAGAACAATATGCGATGATTCAAAAAAGATTGAAAGAGAATCTTTAATCAACTAAGTCAGAGAGTGTCATTCTCTCTGATTTTTTGTTGTAGTATTAGCGGCCAAAATCCACGTAAGCGCAGTCATTTTAGTAATTTATAGTTTTTAAGTAAAATGCCTAGACATCACCCCCATAATGTTTTATTATAACCGCTTGTGCTAATAAAAAGCGTATTGTGAGGGGTGATGAAATGAATCGTTTACAGGCTTCAAGATCAACAGTTTTAATCGTTTTTATGCTTTCCACCTTTGCCATTGGAATGACTGAATATGTTGTGACAGGGTTGCTAACTCAATTCTCAATGGATCTAGATGTACCAATTTCAACCACAGGGTTGTTGCTCAGTGTATATGCACTCGGTGTTGCAGTGTTTGGACCGATCCTAAGGATGATTACAATTAAATTTCCAACCAAAACACTGTTAATCATATTTATGGGCATATTCGTAGCCAGTAATATCATAGCGGCAACCGCACCAAATTTTGAAATGCTGTTAGTATCAAGGTTATTGTCTGCCACTATGCACGCTCCATTTTTCGGATTGAGTATGGCTGTAGCGGTTAACATTTCCACCCCTGAGAAACGAACAGCAGCCATTGCCGCTGTGCAGGGTGGTCTAACCATAGCCATCATGCTTGGGGTTCCTTTTGGCTCGTACCTTGGTGGAATGTTTGATTGGAGATATGTCTTCTGGTTTATCGCTTTAATTGGAGCAATTGCTTTTATAGGCATTATCTTAACCACACCAAATCACAAACCAATCGACACGCCTAATCTCAAAAAAGAATTAGGTATGTTCAAAAATAAAAATGTACTTCTTGTCATTGCGATTATTGTGTTTGGATTCTCCGGAGTCTTTACAGCTTATACCTTCAAAGAACCAATGCTACGCGCTTTCGCGGGCTTTGAAGTGACTGGCATTACCACAGCTCTCTTTTGTTTTGGACTTGGAGCGGTTATAGGAAACTTTGCATCTGGACGTGTGATTCCTAAACTACTGACAGAACGTCTAATGGGGGCACTTGTGGTGCTCGCTGTGATCTTGGTATCGTTCACATACCTGTTACAGTTTCCAATCACAGCCTTTGTCGCTTGTTTCCTATTTGGAGTTGGAACATTCGGTACGACACCACTGTTAAATTCCAAAATTATTATTGCCGCAAGAGAAGCGCCTTCCTTATCAGGAACAGTCGCAGCCTCAGTTTTTAATCTGGCAAACGCGATCGGCGCTTTCCTTGGAACAATGATCTTAGATATCAGTGCCAGCTACGTCATTGTGACATTTGTGGCTGCAGGCTTGATTACACTCGGACTTGTGCTTACTTTTATCACGCATAAAGTTGAGGATAAGAGTTTATATGAATAGAATGAAACCACCTTCCGTTGTGGAAGGTGGTTTTTTGCTTTTGGTGGATTCTCTTTCCGCGCTTAAGCTGCCCCTTTCCGCTCATGAACGCTCCGGTCACACAGCAATCTTACTCCCTGCCAGCATACGTCGTTCGATAACGATGGGGCGGGACACCAACTTGCTTTTTAAAAACCCGGTAGAAGGTTGATAGAGATTCGAAACCTACTTCAAAACATATCGTGACAATATCAAGATCTGTCTCCGTCAGCATTTTTTTTACTCTGGTTAATCGAACTTCCGTTAGATAACGCATCGGGGTTTGCTCATACACTTCACTAAACATTTGGTTCATGTATCGTGAACTAATACCCATCTTGCCTGCCATTTCTTCAATACTTGTAATTTGATAGAAATTAGAATCAATATATTCCTTTAACCAGCTTGATCTCAGTGTGTTTGAGTCTTGCTGCGCCATTGATTGATTAGCACGCATTAAGATAAATAAAAGCTGACTAAGCAAAAGTTTGATACCTAGTTTATAATCAATGTTTTTTTGGGATTGTTCGTATAGCATTTTCCTCAAAAGCTTGCGGACTTCACTGCTACTAAAAAGATTTAGGCTCCACACCTTTGACTCTGCAAACACCGGAGATATAAGCAACTCTCTGCTTTCAGAATCTACATGCACTCGAGAAAACTCCAAAATAAGCACCGTCATTTTCGACGCTGCTAAAATAGAATGCTCTGTAGAAGGAGGAATAACAATCATACTGTCTGGTTTGAGTGGAAAGTCACGATCGTTTAACTTACAACGACCTTGGCCATCAAGAACATATAGAATTTGATGCGTGGCATGGGAATGTGGTTGGACAAAATCCTTTTCTTGATGCTTACTTTCATATAAGATGACATCTTGATGTTCTGACACGTTCGGTTCACTCCTCTAACCCGTTCTCTTCTTTAATCATATATGAACAGGTCAGGAAGTGAAAGCGGTACACCTATTTAAACGGTTGATGTTTTTAAGATATGGTCTTTCAAAATACGAGGATTATTTGTCGTGATATAGACGTCTTCAAAAGAGGTTCGTTTGCGGTTTATCATGAGTTCATCATCGATCGTCCAAACTCCCACATGAATGCCATGCCTCTTAAGCTCTTCTAGCAAATTAGGCTCCGCAAAATGGTGCTCAAGCATCAGATAGCGTGCCTTTACATAATCCAATTGCTCAAGAATCAAATTAGGTAGCTGACCAATGATTAGACCTCGATTGGCTTGTGGGGCTAGCTTAAAGATTCGCTCCACAGATACATGATCAAAAGAGGCAAAGATCACTTGCTCCACCATCTTTAAGCGTTCTACTACTTCAACTACTTTTTCCTCCAAGCCAGGATAACGAGACCCCACCTGCTTAAGCTCAATTGTCACCTTTTTCCCTGAATCTTTCATGGCTTGAAGTGCCTGCTCTAGGCTTGGGATTCGTTCATCAGAAAAGCTTTCACGATACCAACTTCCTGCGTCAAGCTGCAAAAGCTCGGCGTACGTGTACTCTCGTACTTCACCTGTTCCATTTGTTGTTCGACAAAGCGTATGATCATGGATAACAACAGGAATTCCATCCTTACTTAAATGAACATCTAACTCAATTCCGTAGATCCAATCATGATCTAGTGCTTTATAAAAAGCCGCCATCGTATTTTCAGGAGCAAAACTCGACCAACCTCTGTGTGCGATACATTTCATTAACAATCACCCTTTCTTATTTGACTCCCGTATAGGTAAATGCTCGAATGATCTGCCTTTGAGCAAGTAAAAACACAAACAGTACAGGAATGACAAGCAACATATTTCCCGCCATTAACGTGTTCCAGGAGACCCCTCCTTCTGTATTACGAAGCTGAGCAATACCAACTGGAAGGGTACGAGCATCATTATTTGTGGTCATCACAAGTGGCCAAAAATAATCGTTCCAATGTGTGATGAAGCTAAATAAAGCAAATGTGATTAACGTTGGTTTTGCTAGTGGAACCATGACTCTCCACATGATTTTCCACTCACTTGCATCATCTAGTCTTGCTGCTTCAATCAGTTCATGAGGGACTTGTTTAAATGACTGTCTTAGCAAAAAGATCCCAAAAGCACTAGAAGCAAAAGGTAAAATAAGTGCCCACGCTTGGTTGAGCAATCCCCAGTTACTCATCTGAATGTATACAGGAAGAAAGATAAGCTGTGCTGGAATCATTAATGTGACCATAATGAGTGCAAACAAAACCTTCTGTCCACGGAATTGATAACGAGCGAATGCATACGCAGCCGGAACTACTGTGACAAACTGCAATATAAGAATGCCACCTGTAACTAGTAAACTATTTGTTAGATACTGAAGAAACGGACCTGAATTCCATGCAGCCGCAAAATTCTGCCACTGCAGTACCTCTGGTAGCCATTTAGGCGGAAATGTCATCGCCTCTCCTAGAGTCTTTAAAGAGGTGGAAACCATCCAAACAAATGGAAAGATAAACAAGAGTGCTAGTAGGAGCAATCCCACTATGTTAAACGAGCGTTTTAACAAAATCATCAGGTGGAAGCTCCTTTTTTATTGGTAGTGAACCCGACGTGATAAGAGCCAGAAGTAAACTGCTGTGAAGATGCTAATAATACCAAGCAGCAGGACACCAGCTGCAGAGGCATAACCGATTTTAAAGAATTGAAACCCATACTCATAGATGTAATAAACCAGCATATTTGTTGAATTTATCGGTCCACCCTGCGTCATAATCGAAATGGTTTCAAAGACCTGAAAGGAACCAATAAGATTAATAATAACTAGAAAAAAGATAGTAGGTGACAACATGGGTAATGTAATCTCACGAAAGGTACTAAACCTTGAAGCATCGTCAAGGTCTGCCGCTTCGTATACAGTCTTGGGAATGCTCTGCAAACCAGCAATGAAAATAAGTGTGTTAAAACCAAGGCCTTTCCATACCGCTACAACAATTAATGAAAATAGCGAGGTCTCGGGTGCATTTAACCACTGAATACCATTGATTCCAACCAGATTAAGTGCCCAGTTTAATAAACCGTAATCAGGTTCCATCATCCACATCCACAAAAGCGCAATCGAAACAAGCGAGATCACATGTGGACTAAAAATTGCACCCTGTAAAAACGTATAGAGCAAGCCTTTTTTATTTAACCAAAGAGCTAATAGGATCGAGAGAGCTGTTGTTACACTTACACTTGATACGGTGTAGATGGTTGTATTTAGAAGCACTTCTTTAAATTCATTATCCGCAAACAACTGCTGAAAATTTTGCAGTCCAATAAAATTCATCTCAGGGCTGATAAAGTTCCAATCATGCAGACTCAACTGAATCAAATAGCCAATTGGATAGAGAAAAAACAAAGCAAATACGACTAGTGATGGCAAAATCATTAGATAAGGCTGAGCTTTTTGCATCATGCTTCAATGCCCACCTCTTTATGAACAATACTAACATTAGGTACAGCAACACCACTTCGGTCAAAGTAATGGAGATGCCCTTTAGCAATACTAATGTAAACCTGATCACCCATTTTTAAAGGTGGCTCAACACTTTTTGCGACCATACCGCCAAATGAAGTTTCCAGTTGATATAACGTTTCTGATCCTAGTGTTTCAACCGTTTTGATCTCTGCTTTAACGATCGCTTTTTCACCTGAAATAGCGAGTGTGGATGACATTGAGACATGCTCAGGCCTGAAGCCAATTCTCGTAATGCCCCCACTAACATTTTGAAACGAGTCAGGCAATTCATCGACTGTAAACACATTCATGGCTGGAGTTCCAATAAATTGTGCTGAAAATACATTCGCCGGCTTCTGATAGATATTCATCGGTGCATCCATTTGCTGAATAAGACCTTTGTTCAGAATGACAATCTCATCACCCATGGACATCGCCTCTGTTTGATCATGGGTAACGTACACAAAAGTTGTACCAAGTCGCTTATGGAGTTGGATTAGCTCTGTACGCATCTGACCTCTTAGTTTGGCATCCAAATTTGAGAGAGGTTCATCAAACACAAAGACCTTTGGTTTTTTTACCATAGCCCTTGCTAAGGCTACTCGCTGACGCTGTCCCCCAGAGAGGACTTGAGGTTTTTTGGATAGGTACGGAGTCAGCCCAACAATTCCGGCGATATCATGAATCAACGCCTCCCTCTCTGCTTTGGGCACTTTTTTATTTTTTAGACCAAATTCGATATTCCCTTTTACCGTCATCGTTGGATAGAGAGCATAGTTTTGAAAAACCATGGCAATATCACGTTTTCCTGGAGGTAATTGATCGACACGTTTGTCATCAATCCAGATCTCTCCATTTGTTTGTTCTTCAAGGCCTGCAATCATACGTAAAGTTGTAGATTTCCCACATCCAGAAGGACCAACAAACACTGTAAAGGAACCATCTTTGATATGGAGATTCAGATCATCAATAACCAGATCGTCTCCAAATTGCTTACTAATGTTTTTAAGAGTAATACTGGCCATTATCGACGCACCTCCTGGAATTATTTCAAAACGGCTTCTGCACGTTCGGTCGCATTGTCTAAAGCATCTTGACTTGAACCATCCTGTAAAACGGCTCTTGTGATCTCTTCGACTAATGCATTCACTACCTCAGGATAGCCCTCTACCATTGGTCGTTCATGTGCATATTCAAGCTGATCTACGGCTGTTTTGTATTGTGGAACCTCTTCATAAACCTTTTGCATTTTCTCCGTTTCAGAAGCAGAATGTCTACTTGGCAGATAACCAGTAAATTCACTTGAATAAGCTGTTTGCTCTGTATCTGTCATCCATTTTATAAATGTCCAGGCAGCTTCTTGTTTTGCGTCATCAAGACCTGCTGTCATCACTAAATTTGCTCCACCTGTCGGAACACCAAATTGCTTATTCTCTGGCATAAATGCTGTATCCACCTCATAGCCTTGATCATTTGCGTTCGTCATTAAATACGTTAGATCTGCTGTTGAGCTGAGCATCATTCCTGACTTTCCATTCACAAAATCTTGCTTCGCTGTATCTCCGGCTACATCGCCTGTTGGAACTTTGATTGAACCTGCTTCATACATCTCTTTAATAAAATCAATGGCTTCTGCCCCTGCTTCACTATTAAAAGCAGGCTTACCAGCATCATCAATCATTTCACCACCAGCTTGAGTAACGAAGGCTTCATAAAACCAGATATCAATAGGCATCGTTGCCCCTTTCATTTCTCCATCCTCTGATAAAACTGCAGCATACTCCTTAAATTCATCCCATGTTTTTGGACAAGCTGGGTCTAGTCCTTTTTCTTCTAGAAGCGTTGTATTTAAGTACAAAATTGGTGTGCTACGAAGATACGGTAGTGCATAAATTTCCTCATCTACGTAGGAATTCCCCATTAACCCTTCATTAAAGTCCTCAATATCTAACTCATCTTGATCAATAAAAGGCTGCAAGCTCTCTGTCATTCCATTTTTCGCAAAGGTCTCTACAGAAGCAATTTCATTTTGAGTTACTTCCGGCGCATCTTTAGCTGCAAACGCTGCTTGAGTTTTGGCATGCAATTCATCATAGGTTCCTTGGAATTCTGCAGTTACCTGGATGTTTGGGTGTGCCTCGTTAAACTGTTGAACAAGGTTTTCGTTATTTTCTCCAATCTTATCTCCCCAGGCATACCAATATGTAAGCTCTATAGGTTCATCAGGCTGTGCCCCACTAACTGATTCTGTTGATCCCGACGAACCACATCCTGCGATTACCAACATTGCCGCCATCGCGCTTCCAAGTGTCCAATATGTCTTCATGCTTTTGCCTCCTTAGTGATTTTCTATCTTGCCTTCATGCTACGCCCCTTTCATTAAGCATCTGTGAATGGAAGATAAAGTGTTTTTTAAGAGCTTAGGGGAACCGTTGAGTTTGTAAAGATCGTTCATGATTTAAAATTCCATGTTTTAATTTGTTTTGTGTGGGAACGCATATAAGTAGAGATCGTTGATCTTAAAACAACCCATTAAAAAGGAGACATGTTTTTCATGAGTCGCTTTACAATTCCTAGAAATATCTATTTTGAGGAAGATGCACTCGATACCTTAAAATCATTTGAAGGTAAAAAAGCAGCCCTTATCATTGGGGGCAGTTCACTTAAAAAGAATGGAAACTTAGATCGAATCGAAAAGCTTTTATCTGAGGCTGATATAGAAACTAAAGTATTTGATGGATTTAACCAAGAACCCACTGTAAAGATTGTAAAAGATGGTGCCAAAGCCGTTGAGAGTTTTGATCCTGATTGGATTATTGGGATTGGCGGTGGATCCGTGATCGATTCAGCTAAAGCTGTTTGGTTGTTCCACGAGCATCCTGATCTTTCATTTGAAGATGCAGCCAAACCATTTACCCTACCGAAACTTCGGACAAAAGCGAAGTTCGCCGGTATCCCAACCACAAGCGGAAGTGGTGCAGAGGTATCAAATCTCTCTGTAGTGACAGATGATGAAACCAATGTAAAATACCCACTGGCTGACTTTGAGCTAACACCAGATGTGGCAATCATTGATCCAAGCCTAGTAGATAGCCTACCTCAGCACTTGATTGCCAACACAGGTATGGACGCATTCACTCATACTATTGAAGCGTATGTAGCCAAACCACGAACAGTATTCACAGATGCTTTAGCTGTAGGTGGCGGCGAGATTTTGAAAGAGCATCTACTGTCTTCCTACAAAGGCAATAAAGAGTCTCGCAAGCAGGTGCATAACGCGCAAGCCATGGCCGGCATGTCCTTTGCTAACGCCGTTCTCGGTAACGTGCACAGCTTGGCTCACAAAAGTGGCCCAACCTTTGGTATTCCACACGGCTTAGCAAATGCGATTTATTTACCATACGTGATCGAGTTTAACCGCACAGTTGTGACAGATCGCTATGCAACATTTGCAAGAAAAATTGGACTTGAAGCATCTAGCGATGAGAAGCTAGTTGACGAGTTAATTGCTTATATCAATCAACTCAATAAAGATCTAGGCATCCAAGCTACGCTTAAAGAATATGGCGTCTCGGATGAAGACTTCCATAAACACGTGGATACTATGGCGAAAAATGCTGTTGAAGATCCGTGTACCGGTACAAACCCACGCGAAACCTCTGTTGAGCAAATGAAAGAACTTTATGAGATTTCGTTCCACGGAAAAGTACCAAGTCACGCATAAAAAAAGGATGGCACCTGATTGGTGTCCATCTTTTTTTATGTCTAATAAACTCATGTGGTTGGGAAACCCATATACCCCCTATTCTTATAAACAATGATCTTTATAATTGGAGGTATACTACTTATTGGAGGGATTAATATTGTCAAAAATGAAGACACTTAGAAAATTGTCATTGTATGCTGCATTTACACTTTCAAGCAGCTCGATGGTCACCGCTCCTCTCTTTGCACAGACAGATACACATCAACCACTTATCCCGTATCACTCACTCCACCTCTTGCTACATTCTAATGAGAAAGAAGGGTTGGTCTTATTCTGGCTCAACTGGCCCGCAGTTCTGGGCAGACCTACATGATGAATACATAGCATGCTCACAAGGAAAAGAACAATCGCCTGTAGCCTTACATAATGAAGACGCATCAGATGAAGGAAAATGGTCATTAGATCTTGACTATAACGAAACAGATTTCTCCATTGAGAATAACGGTCATACCATTCAAGCAAATGTAGGTGATCATTCATCAAATAAATTGATTGTAAATGGAACCGATTACAAGTTGGCGCAGTTCCATTTCCATTCTCAAAGTGAGCATACCTTAGACGATGATTATTACGAGATGGAACTTCATTTAGTTCATCAGGATGAGGAAGATAACTTGGCCGTCTTAGGAGTTCTAATTGAGGAAGGAGAAAAGAACGAGACTCTAGCAAACATGTGGGATGTGATACCCGAAACTGAAGGAGAAGCCGATGAAACCATTTCTCTTAATCCCTCAGAACTAGTACCTAAAGATCTATCAACCTTCCAATATCACGGTTCTCTAACTACGCCACCTTGCTCAGACCATGTTAAATGGAGTGTCAGTGACACCTCTATCAGCATGTCAGCTGAACAACTACAAACATTTCAACAGATCTATCCAGACAATCATCGTCCCATTCAAGATTTAGGAGATAGGGAGATTGGAACTCATTATTAAAAGGTAAGTAGACCAGCAGACGTTTGTTTGCTGGTTATCTGTTTAGATAGAGCGGAGAGTTTGATGGCGTCTCCGTTCCTTTTCCTCCCATCGCTCCAATCTGGTCTTCTATCGCTCAACTTCCTCCTCCATTGCTCCAATTCGGCTTTCTATCGTTCCACTTCCTCCTCCATCGCTCCAATTCGGCTTTCTATAGCTCCACTTTCCCTTCCATTGCTCCAATCTGGCCTTCTATCGTTCCACTTTCCCTTCCATTGCTCCAATTCGGCTTTCTATAGCTCCACTTTCCCTTCCATTGCTCCAATTCGGCTTTCTATCGTTCCACTTCCTCCACTAGTTTTCTATTGAACTCCCATCTTCACAGGTTTATAATAAAGACAATATTTAATGGTCTGACCATATGACTGATTGGAGTGATTGATATGAAAGTGTCCTTATTTATTACCTGTTTGGCGGATGTGTTTTACCCGAATGTCGGGAAAGATGTTGTTGAAGTCCTTGAACGCCAAGGCTGTGAGGTTGATTTCCCTGCTAGCCAGACCTGTTGTGGACAGCCGGCTTATAACAGTGGTTATCATAAGGAAACCAAAGAAGTTGCCAAAAGTATGATTCGATCGTTTGAGCATTCACAATATGTTGTCGCTCCTTCAGGTTCTTGTGCAGCGATGTTACATGAGTACCCTCATCTGTTTAAGGATGATACAGCCATCTGGTTAAAACGAGCGGAAGAGCTTGCAGCAAAAACCTATGAGTTTACTCAATTTCTTGTTGATGTACTAGGTGTTGAAGATGTCGGCGCAACGTGTCCTGCATCAGCCACGTATCATACGTCTTGTCATATGACGCGACTACTTGGTGTAAAGGAAGCACCTATGAAGCTTTTAAAAAATGTAAGCGGATTAAATTATACGGAGCTTCCTGGTAAAGAAACCTGTTGTGGGTTTGGAGGAACCTTTTCTGTCAAAATGAAACCGATTTCTGAACAGATGGTCGACGAAAAAATCGCTCATATTGAAGAAACGAATTCTGAGGTGCTAATTGGTGCGGACTGTGGCTGTTTAATGAATATTGGCGGACGCCTAGAACGTCTAGGTAAACCTGTTCAAGTAAAGCATATTGCTGAAATTTTAAATCAACAGAAAGTGTAAAGGAGGAACCAATCATGCCAATGAAAATTGGAGACAAACCGTTTTTTGATCGTGTGAATAAAGGCTTAGGCGACTCGTTTATGAGAGGCTCCGTTGTCTCCGCACAAGAACGCTTAAAAAATGCTAAAACACGTTCATCTGATCAACTAGGTAACTGGGAGGATTGGCGTGAACAATCGGAAGAAATTAGACAACACACACTTGAGAATCTTGATTTTTACCTAGAACAACTCGCAACAAATGTAACGAAACATGGCGGACACATCTATTTTGCACAAACTGCACAAGAAGCAAATGACTATATTAAAAGTGTTGCGGAGAAAAATAACGCAAAGAAAATCATTAAATCGAAATCAATGGTAACAGAGGAAATTGGCATGAATGATGCGTTAGAGTCAATAGGATGCGAGGTAATTGAGTCCGACCTTGGCGAATATATTTTGCAGCTAGATGACCATGACCCGCCCTCTCATATTGTTGCTCCCGCACTTCATAAAAACCGTGATCAGATTCGTGATACATTTGAATCTAAACGCCAATATAAGGGTAGCTCCACACCCGAGGAACTCGCATTATTTGCACGCCAACAGCTGAGAGAGGAGTTCCTAACAGCTGATCTCGGCATAACAGGCTGTAATTTTGCGGTTGCAGAATCTGGATCCGTTGCGCTTGTGACCAATGAAGGCAATGCGCATCTAACAGCCGATTTACCAAAAACTCAGATCTCAGTGATGGGAATGGAACGGATTGTGCCTACGTGGGAAGAGCTTGATGTCATGGTGACAATGCTTTGTCGTAGCGCCGTTGGTCAAAATCTCACAAGTTATGTAACGGGTTTAACCGGTCCACGACGTGAGGGTGAAACAGATGGTCCCGAGGAATTCCATTTAGTTGTAGTCGACAATGGTCGTTCTTCTATTCTTGGAACAGAATTTCAATCGGTTCTACAATGCATTCGGTGTGCAGCCTGTATAAACGTTTGTCCCATCTACAGACATATCGGCGGACACTCTTACGGTTCCATTTATCCCGGCCCCATTGGTGCCGTGCTTTCTCCATTACTTGGTGGTTATGACGATAATAAAGAGCTGCCTTTTGCTTCAAGCCTTTGTGCAGCCTGTACGGATGCTTGCCCTGTAAAAATTCCGCTTCATAATCTATTAATTGAACATCGCCGCAAAATTGTTGAGGATGAGAAGATGAATGGCTTGGGTGAAAAGCTCGCCATGAGAGGTTTTGGCTTAGCTATGAGCTCATCAAAAGTCATGAGCACCGGCGCAAAGCTTGCTCCAAGACTGATGAAACCTCTTGTGAAGGATGGAAAAATTGTTCGTGGTCCAGGACCAATGAAACCATGGACGGACATTCGTGACTTCCCGACACCTGCCAATCAGTCCTTTAGAAAATGGTATAAGACAGAAAAAGGGGGAGCAGATCATGACAACAACAAAAGAAAATAATCAAGAAACGTTTTTAAATGAAATTGCGAAAAACCTTGGACGCCCTAGAAAAAAAGAAGTCACTCGACCAATATGGAAAAAACGTCCTCAATGGGATGTCCTTGCAGATGCCTCCCCCGATCAGCTGGTTGAACAGCTGAAGGACCGTTGCCTAGCCATTCATACACAAGTAGAAGAGGCAACGCTTGAGACCCTTCCGGCTACATTAAATAAGGTACTGCAAGAGTACGAAGCCTCCTCTATCATTAATTGGAGCGATCCACGATTTGAAGAATTTGGCCTCCAATCATTTTTTGAAAAACATAGTGAAAATGGACATCCCGTTCACTATTGGGATCCAGAACGAGAAAAGGAAAACATCGCTTTTGCCGAAAAAGCAGACGTCGGTATCACATTTTCTGATATGACCCTTGCTGAATCAGGAACAGTGACACTGCTTAATACAGCGGGAAAAGGGCGATCCGTAAGCTTTTTGCCTAAATCGTACATCGCAATTATTCCTAAAAGCACACTAGTGCCGCGAATCAGCCAAGCTACTAGGATGCTTCATCAACTAGTGGAAGAGGATCAACCATTCCCTTCCTGTGTAAATTTTGTTTCTGGCCCAAGTAACAGCGCGGATATTGAAATGAATCTCGTTGTAGGTGTTCACGGACCCGTACGTGCCTGTTATATCCTTGTGGATGACAAGTAAATAAAATGGAGAGACATCAGCTACTCAGCTGAGATCTCTCCATTTTTTTGTTTGTATTCGACTAATAAGTCATTAATGGTATCTAAATGAATAGCCATTGCTTCTTTTGCTTCAGTTGGCTTTTTTGCCTTTATCGCCTCTGCTACGGCGATGTGCTGATCAACAAGCTTCTGTCTAATTGAGTACCCTTCTATAACCTTTACCATCCAGACCTTGGTTACAACACTCGAAATTTGTAGCACTTCTGAGAGAAAGGAATTTCTCGCCATATCTGCAACCAAACGATGAAACTCAAGATCAAGCTCTAAAAAGCGATCATGATTAGCGGAATCCTTCATTTTCCCAATCACTTCATCTAATTTTAAATGATCTTCTTCTGTGGACTTTGCCGCTGCCATTTCGGCCAAAACAGCTTCCATTTTCACTCTCGCCTCAACCAGTTCAAGAATATTATCATAGCTGATTTTGGACATCAACTCGAGGTGTTTAGTGAAGAAATCACCGAAGCTTTGTGCGACGAATGTCCCCTCAGGTACTCGGACTTCAACGAGACCTAACGCAACTAACGCTCGAATCGCTTCTCTGAGTGTACTTCTTCCAACACCAAACATTTCCATTAGCTGCTTCTCACTTGGCAACTTGCCACCAAGCGGGATCGTACCATTTATAATCAATTCCATTAACTGCTGTACAATATTTTGAGACATCGTTGTCTTTTTTACTTGGTTAATCTGACCCTCTAGCATCTACTCACTCCAATGATCTGACCTTAAGACCTTAATGATACATTAGGGTAGATGAAACGACAAGATCCTGCGTACTTTGCTTGTTCAGAATCAATGGTCTCCACACCGTCTAGCTGCAATGAACAGGAAATATGTTCGGTCTTATTCCGATGTATTCGAGCTTTCTCGGATGTATTTCCTGCTCTTTCCGTTGTATTCGATCTTCTTCGGATGTATTTCCTGCTCTTTCCGTTGTATTCGATCTTCTTCGGATGTATTTCCTGCTCTTTCCGTTGTATTCGGTCTTCTTCCGATGTATCACGCTTCCTCCTGATGTATTTTCTCTCTTTCCGATGTATTCAATCTTCTTCCGTTGTTTTTACCCTTCTTCACATACAAACAAGCTTGCCGATGGTTATCGACAAGCTCAAAAGTCTTTAGGTTCGTGCCTATTTTGCTTGCCTTTATCTCGTAAATGCAGCTGGCACTCCGCCATCAACGGTAATCATGCAGCCTGTTGTTTTCTCAGATTTTGATGAAGATAGGTACAGAACTGCATCGGCAATATCTTTCGGCAGAATCATTACACCTAGAGTGGTGCGTTTTTTGTAGTGATTTTCTAGCTCGTCTGGTTCGATGCCGTATGCCGCGGCACGTTCTTCGCGCCATGCAGAGCCCCAGATGGCTGATCCCTGCAAGACTGCATCAGGTAGGACCGTGTTAACTCGGATACCGAAGTCGCCGCCTTCAGCTGCAATCGTGCGAGCTAAATGAGCTTCAAGTGCTTTCACTGAGCTGTAAGCAGACACGTTTTTGCCTGCATAGATGGAGTTTTTTGATCCGATAAAGACCATACTTCCACCAATTTCTTGTTTTTTCAGAAGTTTAAAAGCTTCGCGAGATACAAGGAAATACCCTGTACCGAGCACGTTCATATTTAGGTTCCACTCTTTTAGGCTTGTTTCATCAAATGGACTTGAAGTAGCAAGTCCAGGCATTGTTTACAAGCATATCCATTCCACCATAGGTGCGAGCTACTTCAGCAAATGCCTCAACAATTGCTTCTTCACTCGTTACATCCATCTTAATCGCTAGTGCACGTCCTTCGCCGTACTCTGCGTTAATCTCAGCAGCTATTGTTTCAGCTCCTTCAAGATTTAGATCAGCAAGTACCACATGGGCTCCTTGGCTTACGTATTGACGGCATGTTTCACTACCAATGCCTCCAGCTCCTCCAGTGACAAACGCGATCTTACGAGAGAACTCAGCTTCAGCTTGGTGCTAAAGATAGTTTGTAAAGCTCAAGTGGCCAGTATTCAATGTGGAAGGATTCTTCCGCATTTAGGGAGACAAACTGACCTAGAGCTGTGGTTCCTTTCATAACAGAGATCGCTCTTGTGTACAGTGCACCACTAACCTTTGAATTCGCAAGGCTTTTACCTGTGTTCACCATTCCAAGTCCCGGAATTAGAATGACTCTTGGCGAAGGGTCAAACATCTTATCTCCTTCTGATTGGTGCGCTTGGAAATAAGCCTCATATTCTTCTTTATACGTTTTAATCCCTTCAATAAGCTTCTCCGCTAATATCTCTGCTCCTTCAGTATCTGGCTCCAGCTAATATAAAGTGGTACACGTTTGGTATGAACTAAATGATCTGGACACGCTGCTCCTACCTGAGATAGCACCTCTGCATCCTGACTGTTAACAAACTCAAGAATGCTCTCCCCATCATCGTAAGAAAGAATCGCTTTCTCTTGTTGACTCACTTGTCCACGGATCACTGGCATCACACTAGCCAACACAGCTTTTCGCTCATCTTCAGCTAATGACGTATACTTTGCACCGCCAAATATTTCAGCCTGCTTTGATTGAATAAAAGATTCGGCTTCATTGATCACGGAGATTGTGCGATCATAGCTCTCTTTTGCTGTCTCTCCCCATACAACTAGACCATGCTTCTCCATTAAGACAAGCTCTGCTTTCGGGTTATTCTGAACTCCTTCTGCAATCATCTTAGATAAGGTGAAGCCAGGACGAATATATGGAACCCAGACAAAACGGTCTCCGAAAATTTCTTTTGCTAGCTCTTGCCCGTTATCTGCGCAGCATAGGCTGATAATTGCATCTGGATGTGTATGGTCCACATGCTTAAATGGCAGGAAGGCATGTAGTAGAGTTTCAATGGACGCACGTGGATGCTTTTGGCTCAGCATGCAGTTTTCAAGATAGGCAACCATCTCTGCATCTGGCATCTCGACTTTTTCAATTAAGGGACGAACATCCTCAAGGCGAAGACCAGTAAAATTCTTTGCTCCCATTGTAGCAAGGTCCGATCCACTTCCTTTTACCCACATCACTTCTACTTCACGACCACGAAAATCTATTTCTGTTGTTTTCATCGATGTATTTCCGCCACCCCAGTTACACACGGCACGGTCAGATCCGATTAAATTCGATCGGTATACCAGTTCATCTAATCCTTGATTCAAAGACTGCGCTTCTTGATTATTCCAAAGGTTTTTCACCATTTGATCTCATCCTTTTCTCTTCGTTTTGCACTACACTCGCTTAGATTGAACCGTTTCTTCATACTGCTGGATATTTTTTAACAAGCTTTCCTTAACCGGCACCTGTTGTCTTTGGCAGTATTCATCCCAAATCGCTCCAAATGGATACGTTTTGAATTCCTCTAGCAATGCCAATCTCTCTGTAAAATTACCTTGCTCTTGAAGCGTTTTTAAATGCTCACTTGGCTCAAGCAATGCATATAGCAAGGCTTTTACTGTATTACGTGTCCCGATTGTCCAGGCAGCGACACGGTTTATGCTTGCATCAAAGAAATCGAGTCCAATGTTTACTCGTTCAAGCGCGTCTGAGCGAACGATTTCGTGCGCAATCTCCTTCAACTCATCATCAAATGTAACAACGTGATCACTATCCCATCTCACAGGACGCGATACATGCAGTGCAACACGTTCATTAAATAAGAGCAGGGATGATAGTTTGTTAGAAATCATTTCTGTTGGATGAAAATGCCCTGAGTCAAGCAAACAGAGCTTCTGATTCTGTTGCGCATAGCTCAGATAGAACTCATGAGATCCAACGACATACGCCTCTGAACCAATCCCGAACAATTTACTTTCTACCGCATCTAGAACTAAGCTTTCGTCATAGGTTTCAGAGAAAATCTCATCCAATGAATCTTTTAATCTTTTCCGTGGTGTTAATCGATCACTAGGTGTGTCCTTGTAGCCATCCGGCACCCAGATATTCACAAGAGTTGGTGTACCCAGTTGCTCACCAAAATAAGCAGCTATTTTCCGGCTTGCCTTACAATGATTAATCCAGAACTCTCGAATCTCTGGATCCGGGTGACTAAGCGTTAAGCCGTCCTCTGCCAACGGATGAGCAAAGACAGTCGGATTAAAATCAAGTCCAATTCCTCGTTCTTTTGCCCAAGCTACCCACTTTTCAAAATGCTTAGGTTCAATGGCATCACGGTCTACATCCTCTCCATCCGTTTCCGCGTAGATGGCGTGCAAATTCACTCGATGTTTTCCAGGAATAAGAGATAGTGCTTGATCCAAATCTGCACGGAGCTCATCTCCATTTCGTGCTTTTCCTAAGTAATTTCCGGTTACATCTATGCCTCCTGACAGCTCACGCTTGGCGACTTCAAATCCTGAGATATCATCACCCTGCCAGCAGTGAACAGAAATCGGTACACTCGCTAACTTCTTAAACGCTTCTTCTACATCAACACCAAAGCGTTCATAATGGGTTTTTGCGTCTGTAAATGTCGTGTTAGCCATAATGGATCTCTCCTTTTTGTGGGGTATATTGGTTTAACGAAAATGATACTGCAACAAGCTCTCGTGCTTCTGCTAAATCATGTATCTCTTTGCTCGCAATCATTTGGACAATGATATTACCGATAGCTGTGGCTTCTATTGGACCTGCCACAACCTGTTTTCTAGTTTGATTAGCTAATAGTTGATTCACATACTCATTTTGCGCACCACCGCCAATGATATTAACCTGATCAAATGGCTGCCCTACAATCTCTTCTATCTGATCAATTGCCGTTTGATAGCTTCGTGTTAAGCTGTGAAACACACATGCCGCCACCTCACCTGATTTAGCTGGTACGGGCTGATTGGTTTCAATGCATGCAGCTTGAATTTCTTCAATCATGTTAACGGGGTTCAAAAACCGGTGTTGATCGACATCAATTATGGCTGGATTCTCTACCTTTTTACTTGCTTGTACAAGGTCATCAAAGGAGTAGATATCCCCATATAGTCGCTTCACTTCTTGGATCATCCAAAAGCCCATGATATTTTTCAAGAAACGGAATCTATAGTCGACACCACCCTCGTTTGTGAAGTTGTAAGCCAACGCTTTTTCACCACAAATAGGCTCTTTGTTCTCCACGCCAAGCAACGACCACGTTCCAGAGCTTAGATAAATGGTTTCTTTAGATGCAGGTACTGCAGCCACTGCAGAGGCTGTATCATGTGTGGCTTGGTACTACAACGTCGATATCAAATCCGAATTCATTGACAAGCTCCTGCCTGAGGCCACCTATGCGCGTCCCTGGGGAAACAATCTCTTCAAATAGATCTGCACGGACACCAATACCCTCAAGCAGCACTGGGTCCCACTCTTTTGTGAATGCATTCATTAACTGTGTGGATGTTGCATTCGTATATTCATTAACCTTTTTCCCTGTAAGAAGGTAATGAAAGTAGTCTGGAATCATTAAAAAGGATTGTGCCTTCTCAAGTACGTCCGGCTGCGATTTTTTTAGAGCTGCAAGCTGGTAGATCGTATTAAATGGTTGAAATTGAATTCCAGTATAGGAGTAAATCTTCTCCTTAATAATCTTCTGGGTCACTTCATCCATCACGCCGTCTGTTCGCGTATCTCGGTAGGCAACAGCTGGTGTTAACAACTGATCTTGCTCATCTAACAAAACAAAATCTACCGCCCACGTATCTATTCCAATCGTAGAGGGCACGATTCCTCTGTCTCGGCATGTATGAATCCCTTTTTTGATCTCATCAAATAAGTAATCAATATCCAGCATAACTGTCCAGATTTGTTTATCATCGCATTCGAAAACCGATGAATCTCCTGCAGATCGAGCTTCTGATCCTGAAGACTGCCGACGAGAACCCGTCCACCTGAGGCTCCAATATCTACTGCAATATGATTAGATGTCACTATCTCACCTCTCTTTTTGAAATCGCTTTCTTTTGTTCAGTATATAAAATGACTTCAGACATCACTAGGTCCGTATTCATCAAATCATATGTCCTTATTTGCATATAAAAAAGACCTCCATTCATCAGAGGTCTTAAAGTGATTCACGATATATTTTGGGGGTCATCCCATATCTCTTCTGAAAAATACGGTAGAAATAGCTCACATTATCATAGCCGACTTGATTTACAATCATGACAATAGGTAGGTCTGTTTTTGCCATTAACTCACAAGCTATAGATAACCGTTTTTCCTGGAGAAGCTCTTTAAAAGTTTGATTTGTCATCTGCTTAATTGCACGGCTTAGAACATAATCATGCTGGTTTAACTTATCTGCAATTTCTACTAGGGTTGCCGTACTATATGATTGATTAATGTAGGCTAATGTTTCTTGTATCCAGCTACTATGTAACGTTAATGTCTCTGCCCCCTCAATCTGATGCTCGTTCTGCGATAATTCAACAAGTAACAGTCCAACCTGGAGCTTTACCCGAGCTTCTGAAACATCAACTGGATTAAGGATCTCATGTATTATTGTCAGAATGAGATTTTGTAACGTATGGTTATCCGCTGTTTTAAAGGTAAGATACTGTCCTTGATAGGAATAGGTATAGAGGCTGTCCATTAGAAATCGATAGATCGGCCCGCGAATATTTAAAAATGAAAAAATGTACTCAAAAAAGCTAGGCTGAATAATGAAGTTGATAATAATATCTTCCTTATTACAAGGATTAATCTCGTGTTCAATATGCTGATTAAGGAACATCAGCTCTCCTTCTTTTAGTTCAAGCTTCTTCCCTGCGATTGTTTGAGTGAATGAACCCTGGAGCACATAACTCATCTCAATGTAATCATGCTTATGCTTGGGGAAATGAACAAACCGCGTATGTTTACGTACCATAATCGTCTCATTATTTGTTAGGAATTTTTTGCTCTCTACAGTGGTAAATTGAGATTGTGATGTATATCGATTCTGTGAGACTTTATTGTCAGAGAGAATATCTCTCTCCTCATCGGTTAAAGGGGTTAGTTGTTCAAGGATTTTTTCCTTCATCATGATCACCTCTACTTCCTCAAACTATAGCACACGGAACTACCCTTTTTATAACGAAAACGTGTTCATCTTTTTAATTATGATATACTTCGTTCTAGGCTTTTTAAACTGTTTAGAAAAAGCGAGGCACACGATATGTTTGAATTGTTAATTACGATGTTAGAACGTCTGGGCATCATTGTCATGATTGCATTTATCCTGACTCGCTTTGGATTCTTTCGTCACCTTATTACATCAAATCAATCAAGCACACGGCAGCAGATTATCGCGATCTGCTTTTTTTAGGCGGTATTGTTCTGCTATTAGTAGGGTATTTCACTTACGGTAAAGTAGTAGAAAAAATATTCGTTCCAAACGACGCTTCTGCTTGGTTCCGTATTTGGTACATTAGCTATTTTAGGTGTTCCTTTGTTTGTTGTATCAGTATTTTTGACAACTGTTGACTTCACTCTATTATGGAGATACTTCTCTTGGGCGAATCAGTCAACTGCCGTCATTGCCTTATGGGTCGGTAGTATGTATTTGTTTATTGCTAAACGAAATTATTGGATTGCGGTTATTCCTGGTATCTTTATGACGATGGCGTGTGCAACCTATATACTAAATGCACCGATTGGTTTAGGACTGTCCATGAGTACATCGTATTTAATTGGAGCCGTTGTTACACTTCTCATTACTGCCTTGTTCTTTAAGGCAGCTGTAAAAGCAAGAGGGCAGAATATACCTCTTGAAGAAGATGTTTCAGATTGGAAAAACCAAGCGTAAGCCATTCCCCTACTAAAGCCGAGCACTTTAGTAGGGGTTTTTATTGTTTTACATACTATTTCAATGTATAGTAGATGGGATTTATCTTATAGAGAGAAAGAGGAGTGAAGAGACATGAAACAGAGAAAGAAATTTGGATTAGGTGTCTTAGTCGTCTCGATCAGTGCTGCGTTAATGGTAGGCTGCGCAAGCGATGATATCGGTTCGGATGAGACAGAATCAGAAGGCACTGCCGGTGGAGACCTTGTTGTAGATATGCAGTCAGACGTGGTTTCATTGGATGTACATGGTTCAAACGACACGGCATCAAGTAATGTCACCTCGAACATTTTCGAAACACTAGTCACACAGAACGAAGACTTGGAGTTGGAACCAGGATTGGCTGAAGATTGGAAACAAATTAGTGATACGGAGTGGGAATTTAATTTACGAGAAGGTGTCACTTTCCACGATGGAACCGAGTTTGATGGAGAAGCTGTAAAAGCTAATCTAGATCGTGTGCTTGATCCAGAGGTTAGCTCACCAAGAGCATTCTTATTTGAAATGATTAACGAAGTAGAAGTGGTTGATCCATATACCATTCGCCTACATACAGATTATCCTTTCGCACCACTTGCTGCGAATCTAGCTCACTACGGCGCGGCTATGATGAGCCCTGCAGCGATTGAAGAGGACTATCAAGCAATGGAAGACGGTGCCCAAGCAGGCAGCTATCTAAATGAACATCCTGTTGGTACTAGTTATTTTACATTTTATTCATGGAATACGGGTCAGTCCATTAAGCTGCTTAAAAATGAAGACTATTGGGGCGAACCTGCTCAAGTTGACTCTGTTACATTCCAAGTCATTCCTGAGGGTAATACACGTATCGCGAATCTTGAAACAGAAGCTAGTCATATCGCTAATAATATGAGCTCAAGTGACTTGAACAGATTTGAGAGCACAGATGGACTAGAAGTAAATCAAACCGAAAGTGTAGGCATGCTTTATCTCGGATTTAATAAACAGAATGAGATTTTGAATGACCCACTTGTACGCAAAGCTTTATCATTAGCGATAAATCGTACGGACATTGTTGAAGGGATCTTTAATGGTGTAGGTATTGAAGCTACCTCTCCACTTGCACCAAAGGTATTTGGACATGACGATTCCATTGTAAGCAATGAATACGATGTAGAGCAGGCAAAAGAACTGCTGGCTGAAGCAGGTTATGAAGATGGACTTGAAATCACATTAAATACAAGTGATCAGCGTGAACGTCAGGATATTGCGGAATACATTCAATCTGCACTTGGAGAAATTGGTGTAGATGTTTCCATTGAAACAAATGAATGGGGTTCTTTTCTTGATCTGACCTCACAAGGAGAACAAGAATTATTTATTTTAAGCTGGTCTACGGTTAATGGAGATGCCGATATGGGCTTATATCCACTTTTCCACTCAGATAACCAAGGGTCACAAGGGAACAGGACCTTTACATCTGAAGAAGATCTGGATGAGCTCCTTGAGCAAGCAAGAGTGAGCGAAGATGAAGACGAGCGTCTTGCATTGTATAACGAAGTGCAAACCATCGTAGCTGAAGACAGTATTATTCAACCATTAATTCATGAAGAATTTTTAGTTGGACTAAGAAGTAACGTGAATGGATTCTGGCAAAGCCCAACAGGAGTTTTGGTCTTACATGATGTGACCATTCAATAAGCATAGTTAAGACCGCAGCTAGATGTTGCGGTCTTTTTCTCACTGTGCTTTTGATTTTTTTTGGATCAAGTCTGTAGGGGTATATCCAGTATATTTTTTAAATGCGCTTGAAAAATATGCTGGGTTTCCATATCCTACATTCTCTGATATCTCATAAACGAGATACGTTCCTTCCTGTATCATCGATTTTGCCTTTTCCATACGAACACGCAGTAGATAATCTTTAAACGATTCTCCAACAACTTTCTTGAAGATTCTTCCTAAATAGTTTCTTGAGATATATAGTTGCTCTGCCAAATCCTGCAGCGTAATATTTTGATCCATTTGTTCCTGTACAAAATCTATAATTTGTTCAACAAGCTGACGATGCTTGAGGTTTTCATCCCATTTTTGACTATGACAGATATTAATTACATTATTCTTAAAAAGCTCTGCAAACTCTTCCCATGAATGTTGATCAGATAATTCCTTGTAAATATCATACCCACTTGGGAACAGATCTTCTATTCGAATGCCTATGTCATAAAGAGAATGCGTTTTTAATGTCCACAATTCAATTCCTAAGCGAATCGCTGTTTCTTTGTGAAAAGGATCCTCTTTTAACGTCTCGTATATGGAATTAATAACAGCACATGCACTGTCTTCGTCTGCATATCGAATCGCTTCAGATAATTTCTTATTACTTGTAATTAGATCTTCAGATAGTGCTGTTTTACTTGACTCAGTGATGGAAACTTTCCCTTGCTGAATAGGTACTAGTTTAAGCGCATCATTAGTCGATAAGTGAATCTGTGTCCAATTACTCACAATCGTACCTACCGTAATTAGAGGTTTAATTCCTAGATGCGTATTTAACCTTTCATCTAGCACTTCTTTTAGCTTCTGCAACTTGGATAATTGATCACTATGATTCTCTCGATCAAGATGAATGAGTAATGCAGCCTGATTGGAATGAAACTCCGTATAGTGGAAATGTTTAAAGATCGTTGATGCCGTTTCTTTTATGACATTACCTAATACAAATCGAAAAAGATACCAATCTCTATTCAAAAGCTGTGAGCGATCCTTTTGTTCAACGTAGGTAATTAATACACTTGCATGATCTAATTGTTCCCATTGCTCAGTCAGTTTTTTGGCAACCTCAGGAGTGCTTTTTGTAACTGTTGAGTCAGTGATGACAGATTTGATCCATTCCTTCTCTATAAGTGGTTCATAAAGCATAACCTTATTTCTTAGTTCAGAGAGCTTCATCTCTTCTATATATTTTTCTTCTAGTTGCGAAATTGTCCTCATTAATACTTCTTCTATTGTGGCTCTTGAAGCTGGTTTTGAAAGGTAGTCGTTTATCTTAAGACGCATTGCTTTTCTAGCGTATTCAAAATCACTATAACCACTTAGAATAATGACGTGTCCATTAAATCCCGAATCTCGAAGTTCTTCAACCATATCCAAACCGTTTTTAATAGGCATGTAGATGTCTGTGATCACCAAGTCCGGACTTGTATCATAGATAAGCTGTAATCCCTCTTGTCCATTGTTTGCCTGTCCTACCCATTTGCACTCTAAACGGTCCCAAGGGATAATCATCTTTAATCCTCTTAGCACTCGTTCATCGTCATCAATAATAACGACCTTCCACATCCAACCGCCTCCTTTACTCATCCTGGTCTTGCAAATGAAAGTATTCGGCATTCACTTTTGGAATTACTAATTGAACGGTCACACCACCAAATTGGTTCTCAGTTAGTTGGACACTTGCTTCCGTTCCAAAATAGACATCAAGTCGCTCTCTAACATTTTTAATACCATAACCACCTGTCTCAAATTTAGGGTGTTCTAGGTCTTGCTCAGGAAACCCGCTGCCGTTATCAATAATTTCAATCGTAAGAGTTTGATCTTGTTCAGTAATGATGATGTGAATGGAGCAAGTATTCATTCCCGAAAAACCATGGATGACTGCATTTTCAACAAATGGCTGAAGTGTCAACTTCGGGATAAAATAGTTATTCATATCTCCTTCACTCGTTATTTCATAGGTTAACCGATTGTCACTGTTAATCTTTTGAAGCTCTACATAGTTAACTAAGTATTCTAACTCGCGCGATACAGAAATGATATTATCTCCTTTTGATAATCCAATTCGAAGCATATTGCCTAACAGCTCGAGCATTTTGCTCATATCATCATCGCCACGTTCTATTGCTCTCCAGTTTAATTGATCAAGTGTGTTGTAGAGAAAGTGTGGGTTAATATTCGCTTGTAGTGCTTTGATCTCAGCAATCCTCTGTCTTTTTGTTTGTTCAATAACAGAGGCATGTAATGAATCGCTCCTTTTTACAAGCTCTCTATATCCATTATATAGAAGACCAATCTCGTTCTGATAGTCCGTTGGTAATTCTTCAGTTACTCTAGTGTGCGGATACTTCTGCATGACATTTTTTAATTGAATAATAGGTTCAGTGAATTTTTTTGTTAAGAATAATGTCACAGCTGTTAATAGTAAAATTGACAGGATCCCTATACATGAAAGCCAGATTGAAATTGACTTACTTCCTGCTGTTATTACTTCCTTTGGCGTTACTTCTATAATTGTCCAATCAGAGGATGGCACAGCACTAGAGACAACTAGATCCCCATTGGTAATCGTTGCCTGTTCCGATACACCTCTTTGTTCCTGTAATCTCTGTGCCGATTGCTGCAAAAAAGAGCTTAATTCAGTTGAGACGTCATCTACATTGTGGTTTGAGAGAAAAGAGGCATCGCCATCTAAAATGAATAAGCTAGATCCTTCTCCTTTTTGATGAAGCCAGTCTCGAATGAATTGGGTGTGTATATTTAGAATTAATACAGCTTCAAGGTCTCCCCTTGTTGAATACACATTTCTCCCATAACTAATGACCTCGTCCGTGTTAAACAATAAGCTTACTTCCCTCTCTCCTAACCAGCCTCCAGTTACATCAGCAAGCTTCATAGCCCAATTTGAAGAACGAAACTCTTCTATTTCATGATATTGAACAGGATGCTGCGAATTAACAGGGGGATTGTCCATGTATACAGATACAGATTGCAACCCTGGAACACTATAAACAATATTTGAAAAATCCAGATCCACTAATGTTCGTTGACGAGAGGACGCAGGTAACTCATTCATTTCTGCTTCCTTTGCCTGAGTAATAAGGTCTTGAAAAGCCTTCTGTCTCGACATACCGATTGAAGTTTCTTGAAAGCTACCTAACTCACTACTTAATTCACTGCTTAATATATTTAACTTCTCTTCTTGATGCTTAATAATTGTTTGAGTATTTTCCCTTGTTGTTAGTTGATAGGTCACAACAATAATCGTTAAAAGTAGCAACAAGACAAATGTAAAAAAACTACTAAAAAAGATCTGTCTAATTTTATATTTTTTAAACACGTCCATAGTCTCTTCTCCAAACTATCTCGTCATGTTACCGCTTTCAACTATATCTTATCAAATTACTCTCATATTGGAAATAAGGGAAGGCATGAGCCTTCCCTATAGGTACATTATTTATACTGTTTGATAACTAGCGGCAAGACCCGCCTTTGTGAAAATACGTAAAGCAAACTGCATGATAAGCGCAGCAGGTAAACTGACCCCATAAAAGAGTAGTAAACCAGGGAATAAAAAGTATAGATACGTAATCAAGCTTAGCAAGATGCATAACAGTAAAACATAATGCAAATTGGCTACACCAAGAAGAAGTGCATATCTAACTGCTTGAAGAGAAGGCAGATCCATATAAGCTTTTAATGGAAATGCTAATAGTGAAATAGATACAAATAGAAAGACAATCGTTAACAGAAGCATTCGTGGCAGTATACCGGCCTCCATTAATATCATTGCACGACCACTAATGACTAGTGAAAGTAAACCCAATGCGATGGTCCAACCAAAGAGATTAGCATGTACAAACTCTTTTTTATAACTAGCTTTAAACTCCTTAAATAGAGAAGCTGTACGGGTCCCAGTCAGTCCTGCCCCTAAAAAGGACTTTTTCATGACAGAATAAGCAGCAGCTGAAGCTGGAGCCCAACCAAATAGTCCTAGTCCAAGCAACCGTAAACCCGATCCACATCAGATTAATCACAGCGAGTCTCATTAGAATTTCACAATAGTACATGACGCCTTCTCCAAGTTTCTGAATATTCATTAGGCCCTCCTTTTTCTTCTGCGGCTTATTATTTAAGACCAGTTGTTGCAATACCTTCTACTAAATATCGTTGGAAAAACATGAATAGAATCAGCTGTGGTAATAAGGACAATGACGACATAGCAAGCAATGGTCCCCATGACGTACCAGCTTCTGCATCCATAAAGTTTCTTAACCCTAATGAAATCGTATGAATTTCAGAGCTATTCAAATAGATAAGAGGAGAAAGAAAATCATCCCATGACCACATAAAAGCAAAGATCGCAACTGTTACAAGCGCTGGCTTAAGCAACGGTAGAATGATACGCCAAAACACGCCGAAAGTTGAGCAACCATCAATAATCGCTGCCTCATCTAATTCTTTAGGAATACCTCTAATAAACTGGATCAACAGAAAGATAAAAAACGGTGTTCCACCAAGAAAAGCAGGCACAATTAGAGGATAAAATGTATTTACCCAATTAAACTGCTGGAACAAGATGTATTGCGGAATGAGGGTGATCTGCATTGGTAACATCACTGTTGAGATTAGGCAGGCAAATAGTATTTTTTTGAATCTAAAGCGTAATCTCGCAAATCCATACGCTACAATACTAGATGATAGTATGGCTCCTACAACAACACTACCCGTTACAAATAATGAGTTTCTAAAATAAACATCAAAACCTATTCCTCCAAATCCTGCCCATCCCTCAGGATAATTAAGCCAATCCACCTCTATTGGAATTAAAGAGATTGCGTTTGCAAAAATCTCCGTCTCTGGTTTAAGCGAGCTTCCAAACATCCACAGAATTGGGTACAACATAAGAAAACTAAAACCGATGACAAATATATAATAGATAGAGTTAGATAATTTGGTTGGTTTGTTCATCATTAGTTCCCTCCATCCGAATCATAGTGTACCCATAGACTAGATGTTTTGAAGATAATCAGTGTGAACACTCCGATTATGACAAGAAGCACCCAAGCCATTGCTGATGCGTAACCCATATTTAAGAACTCAAAAGCAACTTCGTACAAATACACAGCATAAAACAATGTTGCGTCTCTTGGGCCTCCTCCAGTGACTAGGAAAGCCTGTGTAAATGTCATGAATCCTCCTATCATTTCCATGATAAGGTTAAAAAAGATGATCGGTGTAAGCATCGGTAAGGTTATTTTGAAAAATTGTCTGACTCGATTTGCACCATCAACACTAGCCGCTTCATACAAGTCTTTTGGGATCTGTCTTAAGCCAGCTAAAAAGATAATCATCGGCGCTCCAAATTGCCAAACAACAAGTAAAACTAGAATAGACATCGATGCATTGGGGTCTCCAAAAAAACTGATCGTACTTAACCCTAAGGAGTCTAGCATCGAATTAACTGCCCCGTTCCGACCAAATAACTGTCTCCATACCACCGCAATCGCAACACTTCCTCCGATTATAGATGGAACATAATAAATGGTTGTAAAGAGTCCAGAGCCCTTTTTACCAGCATTAAAAATCATCGCAAGAAATAAGGAAAAGGCAAGCTTTAAAGGTACGGCGATAATGACAAATGTAAAGGTTGCCTTCAGGGATTGAATAAACCTCGGATCATTTGTAAACAGCTTTACATAGTTACTAATACCAGTCCAAACAGGCGCTGTTAGCATATTGTAATTTGTGAAGGATAAATAAAATGAATAGATCATGGGTCCTATAACTAAGCCAAAGAAACCAATTAGCCAAGGAGATATCACAAGATAAGCAGTTAAACTTTCTTTCCAGCTTTTCTTTCTAATTCTTTTCTTTTCATCAAGCGTAAGCTTTTGAGCTGTTGATTTGACTGTCTCCATTTCCCACCTCTATTTATTAGACATTTTTAGACAGGTAAAAAGAAAAGAGAAAAGGTCAGTCCAAAATTGGCCTGACCTCTACCCATACTCGTGTATGTGAAGCCAATGTTAGTCGAGAATTTGCTCAGCTTCAGAGCGGAAAGTCTCCGCACCTTCTTCAGGAGTCATATCTCCGTACTTAACTGCTTCTAACATACGATTAAATGAAGCTCTCACTTCAGCCTCTCCTGGTGGTGGTAAAGGTTCTGATTCACCCGCGCGTTCTCCTACAATCTCTAAGAACTCAAATGTTTTGGCTACACTTTCATCAACCTGATCTAATAAATGATTACGAACCTCTGATGAAATCGGAACACCACGTTCTGCCATTAAGATCTCATTACCTTCAATATCATTGGTCATAAAATCAATAAATTTACCTGCTGCTTCTTGTTTGTCTGTTGCAGCTGAGATGCTAAATGACATACTTGGACGGATCCAATCTCCTGGAGCTGTAGCTCCTTCAGCTACAGGAAGTACATTCACACCAATTGGGTCCTCAGACATTGGCTGAATTCCAATTACACCGTTACTCGCACCAACCGCCATTGCTGCTTCTCTGTTTGCAATCATCGACTCACCGCTGTCGTTGATCTCCACTGTTACATCGTGTGGAGTGGAAACTCCATTATCAATCATGTTTTTCTCTAACGTTAAGAAGTCTACGAGCGTCTGATCCTCAAAACCTAGTTGCCCATCTTCTCCATAGAGATGTTGTTCAAACTGGCGTGCATAATGGGTGAATGCTTCATACTCAGCTTTTACAAAGTCAAAGCCCCATGCCCCATCTCCTTCACCCTTGGATACTGTATCCATCGCCTCATAAAGGTCGTCATAGGTATATCCAGGCTCTAGATTTATATCATATTTCTCAAATAATGCTTCATTATATAGTGTAGAAAAGGCATTCGCTCCCGAAGCTATCGCGTACGTACTACCATCCTTAATGTTCATTTCCTGATACACATCTTCTACATCATCCATATTAATCGTACCGTTCTCAATTAGTTCATTTAGATCTAGCACTAGTTCACTTGAAATATACTGTTCAAGCTTAGATGTATCCATTTGAATAACGTCTGGTAGATTGCTACCAGCAGCTTGTGTTGTTAACCTCTCCCAGTAACTATCAAACCCAGTGTACTCAGGTTCAACACGAATATCAGGATTTTTCTCTTCAAATAATGCGATGGCCTCTGTCGTCATATTATGACGCTCATCTGATCCCCACCAAGACACACGTATGACAGTCTGTCCATCTCCTGAGTCTTGATTTCCCCCAGTTGGTCCACCAGGAGTACAGCCAGCAACAACTAAACTTAATACGGTTACACCTGTGATCATTCCCCATTTTCTATTCAAAAGTAACCAACCCCCGCTCAATTTGTAAGTGCTTTCATATTCTAATTATAAGCGCTTACATTATGTAGATATATATAATAAATGTTAAATATCTATCAAAAACCAACACACTTACAAAAGTCTTCACGCATTTTAACTTTATCACATAAATATCGCCATTTTTTATTTCAAAGAGTCATACACTTATGCAGAGTTGTGATATGATCTTATTAATTAATTTATGTATACGCTTACAATTAAAATTATGAAGGATGTGTATCAGTGAAGCTTCAATACGAAAAACCTGCTGAACTTTGGACAGACGCACTACCCATCGGAAATGGAAGTCTTGGAGCCATGGTATTTGGAGGTGTTCACAATGAACGACTTCAATGCAATCAGGATACACTTTGGTCCGGTTCACCTCGGGATCAGTCTAACCCCGAAGCTTACGAACACCTTCCACATGTTCGTAAGCTGTTAAAAGAAAAAAAGTACATCGAGGCTGATGAAGCTGCCAAGAAATTAATGGGGGCGTATACTCAATCGTATCTGCCTTTCTGTGACATCCATCTTGCATTTGATCATGAGGACTCTTATTCCAACTATCAAAGAAATCTCGATTTAACAAGAGCCGTTTTGAATACAAGCTATGAATCTCGAGGTGTTACATATAAGAGAGAACTATTTTCCTCCTTTCCAGATCGTGCGATTGTGCTGAAACTATCTTCTAATCAGCCTCAAGCCTTATCATTTTCTGTTCGTATATCAAGCCAATTACAAACCATTAGTCAAGCGAGTGGTCAGCAAATTCATTTAATAGGACGTTGTCCAGATCACGTAGATCCTTCTTATTACAACACACCAGATCCAATTATATATAAAAACGATCTTGAATCGGAGGCCATTCGTTTTGAAGCTATATTAGATCTTCAACATATTGATGGCGAGATCAACGTTTCCAAGGATTCTTTGATCATTACAGATGCAACAGAAGTTATCATTCGTTTTGCAGCTGCTACAAGCTTTAATGGCTATGATCGCTTGCCAAAAACAGAGGGTAAGGATTATCGGGCTGAGGTATCGACTATTCTTCAACAAGCTGTCGCCAAACCGTATCATGATCTTCTTCGTTCTCACCTGGAAGATTACCAACCACTTTTTCAAAGAGTAGACTTTGAGCTGGATTCAAGCGCATCAAAAAACAACCTACCTACAGATCAAAGAATTAGTAAATATGGTGCACGGGATCAAGGGTTAGTTGAGCTATTATTTCACTATGGACGCTACTTGATGATTGCGAGTTCAAGGCCTGGTTCACAACCCGCTAATCTACAAGGGATATGGAATGATGAGCTTCGCCCACCGTGGAGCAGTAATTATACATTAAATATTAATGCACAAATGAACTACTGGCCGGTTGAAGTTTGCCAAGCTTTCAGAATGCCATACACCTTTTTTAGGCTTCATTCAAGAACTGAGCGAGACTGGCAAACAAACTGCTTCCATTCATTATGGATGTGATGGTTGGACGGCTCATCATAATTCTGACATTTGGAGACACTCTCTTCCAAGCAGGAAACAAAAATCATGGTGAAACAATATGGACCATATGGCCAATGGCTAGCGCTTGGCTGTCTCAACATGTTTGGGAGCATTACCTGTTCCACTTAGATGAACAATATCTAAGTGAATTCGCCTATCCTATCATGAAAGGAGCTGCTGAATTTTGCCTTGATTGGCTTATCCTAAATCAAGATGGCTATCTCATTACATCGCCATCTACTTCTCCTGAGCACTGCTTTATGATAAACGGTAAACCATGTGGTGTAAGTGAAGCCTCAACGATGGATATGGCGTTAATAAGGGAGTTGTTTGTAAATGTGTTAGAGGCAGCAACCATTTTAGATACGGACCAAGCTTTCAGTTTAAATCTAGAGAAGGCATTAGAGAAGCTGATCCCCTATCAAATCGGTGAGCGTAATCGACTACAAGAGTGGTCAGAGGATTTTCTGGATCATGAAGAAAAGCACAGGCACGTTTCACATCTATATGGTGTCTATCCTGGCAGTCATCTTACTCAAAAAAGTGCTGAACCATTCTTAGATGCAGCCAAAAAAGCACTTATTATACGAAGTAACGAGGGCACTGGCTGGAGTTTAGCATGGAAAATCTGTTTATGGGCTCGATTTGGAGATGGAGAACAAGCTCATCAACTAATTGAAAACTTACTCGAGCTAGCTGAGGATCAATCTGGATTTGCACAAAAAGGTGGCGTGTACAACAATTTATTTGATGCCCATCCTCCCTTTCAGATTGATGGTAATTTCGGCTACACTGCCGGAGTTGTTGAGATGTTAGTCCAGTCTCATAACGATTATCTTGAATTTTTACCTACTCTGCCAAAACAATGGAATAAAGGAAGACTAAAAGGGGTTAGAGCTCGCGGCGGATTTATTATTGATATAGAATGGGTCGAAGAAAAGTTAGTTCATGCTTCCATATTATCTGAAAAAGGTCAGCCCATAAAATTATTCTCTACACATCAAGTGCTCGTACATTCAGAAGGAGAACAAGTGGAAACGACTTTTAACTCAAAAGAAAGTATTCTGTCCTTTCCAACTACAGCTTGGACAAAAATATCAAATTACTAGTCATTAATTGGAGGAATATACATGTTAAATAAAAACGATACACTCATTCTAATAGGAGATAGCATTACTGAAAATGGTCGATTTGAGGACCCACAAGAAATCGGGATTGGCTACGCAGCCATCATTCATGATTTTCTCACCGTTAAACATCCTGAGTTAAACCTTACTGTCTTAAATAAAGGCATTGGTGGTAATCGAGTGACCGATCTTGAAGCAAGATGGCAGCAGGATGTCATTGAACTTGAACCAGATTGGGTCTCAATTTCGATTGGTATTAATGATGTTTGGAGACAATTCGACCAACCAGAAATGGAACAGGTGCACCCCGAGCTTTTCGAAGAAGTCTACGACCGTCTTCTTAAACAGGTGGTTGACCGGACTGATGCCGGAATCATTCTAATGGAACCAACGATTATTCAGGAACAGACAGATTCTAAAGAGAACCTGACGTTGAAGCCTTATATTGAAGCAACAAATAAACTTGCTTCAAAGTATCAGGCCATACTCGTTCCTACCCATCAGGCTTTTCAAAACTACCTTGAAGCAGGTTCAAAGGTTCCATTAACAACTGATGGAGTTCATATGAATTCTAAAGGAGATATCCTCATGGCCTCTACGTGGCTCCACTCCTTTTATAAGAGTTAACCAAAAAACCCTCCATTTCATCATGGAGGGTTTTTTGTATTATTTCTTTAAAGGTTGGTTCGATAAATCGCCAGTCATATTTAATTCAAATAATCCTGCTTCCTTTGCAGATCGAATAGCAATATATACAAATGGCCCAAGGATTAATCCCATAACACCAAAGAACACATAACCAAAATACATCGATAAAACAGTTGGCAATGCAGCTAGGCCAATGGAGTCTCCGAGTACTTTAGGTTCAATAATTCGTCTAACAATAAGTAAAACAGCTGCCAAAATCATTAATTGAAGTCCTGTATTTGTACCGCCCAACACCATAGCTAGGATTCCCCAAGGTACAAGAATTAAGGCTTGGTCCTACATACAGTGGAATAATGTCCACAAGCCAAATTAGGACAGACATAATCAATGCATACTTTGGCGAGACAAATAACAAACTGATATAAGTAACAATAAAAACCCCTACGCTCAAAATGAATTGAGCTTTCCAATATCCTAGAAACACCTTGCTCATACGTTGAAACACAAATCTAAGCTTGCTGGCTGTTTCCATTTTAAATAAATTAAAAAACAGGTTAAGCAGCCTTGGAAGATCCAAACTGAATAAGAACAATGTAATCAAATACACAAGTAATACAAATAGCATATTAGGAATAGCCGTTAAAATAGAAGTTATACCTGAGAGAATATCGGAAGTAATGCCTACAGCCCGATCAAATAAACCCTCTGATTGTCTTTCTATTTCACGCACGATTTGATTTCCCTGTGGAATTTCAGCAATGGTCTGGTTAAAGCTAACAATAAAGTTATCAATAAAGATTTGAACTTCTCGAGCATATTGTGGCAGCTGCAGTGACAAATCATAGATAACTCGAATGACCCTAGTAAAGGTTAAGTATAGTAGATAACCACCAACTGTAACAAAAAGCAAAAACACAATGGTTACAGGAAGAATTCTCTTCTCTGTTTTAAGATGTTTCTTGAGCATTTTCACAAAAGGCTCAAAAATCATAGCAGTCAGTAAGGCGAACAAAATCGGTGAAAACAGCGAAAAGTTAAAATATACAAAAACAGTGATTGCAAGAATAGCAATCAAAGTCAAAATTCGTTTGACTAAAACTTGATTAAACAATAAACAACCTCCTGACCACGATTAAAAAGGTGATGCCTCATTATTATATCAGGATGGCGAAACGATACACAATTTTTTGAGAAGTTTTTCTTGATTCTTTTTTAACACACGATAAAAAGAGTTACGCACCTGTTTTGAACCCTGGATGCGTAACTCTTTTTTAAGCTTTTAAATTAAACGGAAGTAGCTCCTTGTCCACCATCAATTCGGTAGTACGTTCCGGAAATAAAGGCAGCATCATCTGAGGCTAGGAATGCCATAAGATTTGCGATTTCTTCTGAGGTCGCATATCGATTTAACGGAACACTAGCTTCAAATTGCTTTCTTGGATCTTTTGCACCAGTTGATTCTGCGTTTGATTCAATTGATCTCATCATTTGTGTGTCCACACCTGATGGAGCAACTGCATTTACTCTTATATTGTTTGGTGCTCCTTCAAGTGCTGCTGTTTTTGTTAAACCTATCACACCATGTTTTGAAGCTACGTATAGTCCCATACCTGGAGCACCTAATAGTCCACCATTAGAAGCTGTATTCACAATTGCACCGCTCTTTTGTTCATTCATTACACGCATAACGTGTTTCAAACCATAAAATACACCTTTTAGGTTAACGTTCATAACCATTTCAAAATTCTCAGTTGTTTGATCTACAAGATTTTTAAACTCACCGTTGATACCAGCATTGTTAACAAATACATCAATTCGACCGTATTTTTCTTTTGTTTTAGAAACAAACGCTTCAACATCCTCTTCTTTTCCTACATTTCCATCAAGTAAAAGAAGATCAGTTGCGTCAATACCTTCAGCCGCTTTTTTCAAGACATCTAATTTTAAATCCACCAATGCAAGCTTTGCTCCTTCTAGGGCAAATTTCTTTGCTGCGGCAATTCCAATTCCCCAGCAGCACCAGTAATGAGTACAACTTTGTTATGAAAATCCATCTTCCTATCCCCTTTTCACATTCGTTATTTATTTCTATACACGAAATAATACTACTTTCTCCTGAGGAAAAGTAGTATTATGACTTATCATTTCTAAACTCGTTTGGCTCTTCGTGTTTGGTTGAATTATGATTCTTTATTTGGCTGAGTCTGCCATTACGGTGTTCACCATGGTTTGTATTTTCTTTAAATTGGTTATCTGGTTTATGATCTTTTTTTGACATCAATAGCCCTCTTTTCCTAATGTATTAAGGATAGTTTTTGCTATTTAGCACAATCTATACATTCAGAAAGTGGCTTACCATTCATTAGTATCCTTTAGGAAACTATATTACTTTAAAGTGCGTACTACTATCATACATATCACTAATGTATACTAACGAAATACTGAGTAATCTGTATATCAATATTAACTTTTGGAGGAAATGACTAATGTCTAAAGTTTTATTTATCAAAGCAAATGACCGCCCTGCTGATCAAGCAGTAAGCGTTATGATGTATGATGCATTCCTTGCATCTTATAAAGAAGCTAATCCTAGCGACACTGTTACAGAATTGGATCTTTTCAAAGCGGACCTTCCTTACTATGGTAACGAAGCGATCACTGCTAACTACAAAAAGAGCCAAGGAATGGAATTAACTTCAGAGGATCAAACGTACATTGATCTTACTGAGCAATACCTTGGTCAGTTCTTCGACGCTGATAAAATTGTTTTCGCTACACCTTTATGGAATGGAACGGTTCCAGCACCACTTGTAACGTACATTTCGTACCTTGCACAAGCTGGACGTACATTTAAATATACAGCAGAAGGTCCAGTTGGACTTGCTGGTGATAAAAAAGTAGCCGTACTTGCTGCACGTGGTTCTGACTACGCTCTTGATTTCATGGTAGACGGTGAAATGGCTGTACGTTTTGTAAACAGAAACCTTGCTCTTTGGGGTATTCTTGAGCCAACTGAACTAATTATTGAAGGTCACAATCAATACCCTGAGCGTTCTCAGGAAATTATTGCTGACGGATTAGTTGAAGTAACAAAAGCTGCTGCTTCATTCTAATTCATATAAAAAAGCTGTCCTCTCTCACATTTCGTGGAGAAGGACAGCTTTTTTTAATCAAACATCAAAGGACGAGCAATTTTATTAATCGCGGCCCCGTCTACCATCAACGTTTGGCCACTGACGTATGTTGCTTCATCAGAAACCATAAACAAGCATGCATTCGCAATGTCATCAACCGTACCAATTCGGCCAAACGGCTGGAATTTAAGGGTTTGATTAAAAGCTTCTTCTGGATCATCAAGACTTGCGAAGGTTTTCTCTAATAACGGCGTATCTACTGTACTTGGACATACCGCATTTACACGAATATTATGTGGCCCTAAGTCAAGCGACATCTGTCTTGTCAGTGCAGTTAAACCACCCTTCGATGCAGCGTATGCTGCAAGACGTGTGATTGTTTTTTCCGCATGCCAAGACGCAATGTTAACAATCGCACCTCCCCCACGCTTTTTCATCTCAGCAATTGCATATTTCGAACATAAAAAAGCTCCGGTTAGATTCACACCTAAAATCTGCTGCCACTCTTCAAACGTGGTATCTTCAACTGATTTACGTACCGTCATGGCTGCATTATTAATGAGGATATCCACCCCACCAAATACATCAACTGTTTTATTTATTAACTGTTTAACTTGATCTTCCTTACTAACATCTGCCTCAACAAAGTATGCAGCTACACCATTTTCTTTTAGTTCGTTCACTAGATTGGTTCCCAGTTCTGTATTCACATCCGCAACAACTACACTCGCGCCTTCTCTAGCAAAGGTTCGCGTAATGCCCTCGCCAATACCTTGACTTGCTCCTGTCACAATGGCTATTTTGGTTTTTAACCTCATTTGTTTCCCTCCAAATTTAAAAAGGAACCCTATAGTGCATAGGGCTCCACCTCTTTAATTCATGCTACTTAAGTCTAGTTTGTAGCCGTTCTCATCATTACTTTCTTTTTCAGGTGCATTAAAAAGCGTTTCTTTATTAATCTTATGTTTCTCAGCTGCACGATCAGCAAATGCATCTGCAATCTCAGTGTCCTCATTTAATACAAATTCAAGTGCGTTAATTTGTGTACGAAGACGTTGAACTGTACGATCAAGATAAATGTATACTTGTTGATCATATTGAGATAGCTCTCTAAATGTTTTCTCGTCAACCTGCATTTCTTTAACCTTCTTAATACAATTTACAAGTTCACCACGTAACTCATTACGCTGTTCCTTCACTACTGCAAGATCTCTCATTCTCATGCCACCCTTTCTAATGATGCAAAATTCATTCAAATTTCCACTTTTCCAACTAATTCTAGTATATCGTTATCACGCTTGCTTTTAAAGTGAAAATTGTTCTCTTTCTTTCGCTTTCAATGTAAGACTCGATTTCTAATGGTTTTTTTTGGTTGTCCAATCTATTTGACAGAATAGAACCTGAGGCTTATGATTTCATTATTCCGATAAAACTACTAAACATAATCAGTTTAATGATAGATCTTTTTCTGAAATGAGGTAAATCATCATGTATAACAACAAGAAAAAACAGATGAAATTAGGCGTATTTCTAGCAGGAACAGGCCATCATGTTGCTTCATGGAGACACCCTCGTGCTATAAAAAACGGTTCGATGAATCTAAACTATTTTCAAGAGCTAGCTAAAACAGCAGAACGCGGTAAATTTGATCTTCTGTTTTTAGCAGACAGCTTGTCTATTAATCCTAAATCACATCCAAATGTTATGACACGTTTTGAACCTTTTACGATACTCGGCGCTTTGGCTCAGGCAACTGAAAAGATCGGTTTGGTTGCTACAGCTTCAACTACTTATAGCGAGCCATTTCATATTGCCCGTCAATTTGCTTCATTAGATCATCTTTCTGATGGCAGAGCAGGTTGGAATGTCGTAACTTCTTCCATTGCAGACACAGCAAAGAATTTCAGTGGCACTGACCATTTAGAACATCATCTCAGATATAAGCGAGCTGATGAATTTGTAGGGGTTGTTCAAGGTTTGTGGGATTCATGGGAAGAAGATTCGTTCATCCGCAATCAAGAAGCAGGGGTATTTTTTGACTCTACCAAATACCATGAACTGCATCATACGGGTGACTACTTCAAAGTGAAAGGCCCACTTAATGTGGAACGAACACCACAAGGCCAACCAGTCATCGTTCAAGCTGGATCATCAAAGGATGGAATGGCGCTTGCCTCTAAATATGCTGAGGTGATCTTCACTGCACAAAATAATGTAGACGCTGCTCAAGCATTCTATACAGATATTAAAAAACAGGTTGAATTAAACGGGCGTGATGCTGATCAAGTTCATGTTCTACCAGGAATTTTCCCGGTCATTGGTTTAACCGAAGAAGAAGCAGAAACTAAATATAAGGAACTTCAGGATCTCATTCAGCCAGAAGTAGGTTTGAGCATTCTTTCAACCGCACTTGGAGGCTTTGACCTTACAGGTTACCCACTAGATGGACCACTTCCCGACATTGATGTAGAGCAATCTAATGCTGTCAAAAGTCGCGCACAGCTTGTCATTGATTTAGCGAAACGTGATCAGTTAAGCATTCGACAGCTATATCAATATGTCGCTTGGGTCGCGTGGACATCACATCTTTGTAGGTACTCCAGTGCAACTAGCTGACAAATTAGAAGAATGGTTTACACGTGATGCGTGTGATGGATTTAATATCATGCCTCCATTGTTACCTGAGGGACTGGAACTATTTGTAGATCAGGTCGTTCCGATTTTACAAGAGCGCGGACTCTATCGAAGTGAATATACAACATCGACTTTACGTGGACATCTTGGTCTACATGAACCAGTGAATCGCTATGCAACGGGACCTGAAAATGAATAATCGAATCTCCTTTAGACTAGCTATGTTAGAAGATGCTGAGGCGCTACTTGAACTAACATTGCGTGCTTATGCACCTATTCGAGAGTTAGGCATTCATTTTGCCGCTGCAACAGCAGACCTCGACCTTGTGAAGAAAAATGTTCTAAATAACGCATGCTACGTCATGCTACGTGATGATGTCATCATCGCAACGGCAAGTCTGCGTATGCCATGGGGTCAACAACCTGGACCATTTGGTGTGCCACATCTTTGGTGGTTTGCAACTGACCCAGCAACTTCTCAAAAAGGGGATGGAAGTGCCTTCTTACATTGGCTTGAGACAGCAGTAGTAAAGGATCAGTTAAAGACTCCATACCTTTCTCTCGGGACCGCCGACAATCATCCATGGCTTATTGAGATGTATGAACGGCGTGGATATGTACGTTCTGGGAGCGCTGATCTTGGCAAGGGGCACCTTACCATTTATCTTAAAAAAACAATATTGCCTCATCTTATAAACAAATCAAACACCTAAGAGAACACAGGAGGAGAACAATGAAACGTACACATTCAATTACACTTGCACTTGGTCTGACAGCTATAATCGCTTTATCAGCTTGCGGAAATGGAGATTCATCTACTGAAGGTGGATCAGAAGATAAGGTTTTGAAGGTTGGGGCAACAGGACAAAGCTATCCATTTGCTTATAAAGAGGGAGATACGTTACAAGGATTTGATGTAGAGGTCATTGAGCATGTTGCCGATAAGATCGGCTATGATGTCGATTGGACACTTATGGAATTTAGTGGAGTTATGGGGCAACTACAAGCAGGAAAACTTGATACAGTGGCCAACCAAGTTGCCGTTACTGAAGAAAGAAAAGAACTCTATGACTTCTCAGACACATATTCCTATGCTTGGACTCAAATTGTTGTTGCAGAAGATAACAACGAAATAAAAGGTCTAGATGATCTGGCGGGTAAAGAAGTCGCTGCTGTTCTTGGTTCAAACCATGCCAAAAATCTAGAAAGTAAAGATCCAGATGGCGAGATTAATATTCGCACATATGAAACCCAAGAAGGTACATTAAATGACGTTGCCTTAGGCCGTGTTGATGCGTACGTAAATGGACGCAGTGTACTACTTGCACAATTGGAATTAAATGACCTTCCACTTAAGCTTGTAGGTGATCCTATTGTGTATGAAGAGGTTGGTTTCCCATTCTCCAAAGATGACACAGAGCTTAGAGAAGAAGTAAACCAAGCGTTAGATGAACTACGCGAAGACGGAACACTTACTGAGCTATCAGAGAAATATTTTAAAGATGATGTATCAGTTCCAATTAATGAAGAACAAGAGTAATTTGGGGTGAGTGTTATGAATTTTGATTTTGATTATATGATTAGTGTCTTCCCTGTTCTATTAAAGGCTCTTCCGCTCACCCTACTTATGGCTGTGGTTTCAATGATTCTTGCGGTCATTATGGGTGGCGTTCTCGCCCTTATAACAAAAGGGAAGATTCCAGTACTTTATCAGCTGGCTTCCATTTACATCTCATTTTTTAGAGCAGTGCCTACCATTGTCCAATTGTTTTTAATCTATTTTGGACTACCACAGCTATTTCCGGTGTTTAGTTCGTTAGACGCACTATCCGCTGCCATTATTGGACTCAGTTTGAAGAACTCATCGTATCTTGCTGAAATTTTCCGTGCTGCTCTTTACTCAGTAGATGAAGGCCAGATAGAAGCTTGTATGACTGTCGGTATGACAAAAACCCAAGCCTATATCCACATTATTATTCCACAAGCGATTAGAAATGCTATTCCTGCTACCGGGAACACATTTATTGGTCTGCTTAAAGAAACAGCTCTTGCATTCACCATTGGTGTTACGGAAATGCTTGCTTCAGGAAAAATGGCTGCCGCTTCAACATTACGTTTCTTTGAAGCCTATATGGCGGTTGCTCTTATTTACTGGGTTCTGGTAATTGGATACAGTGCTGTTCAGAGTTGGTTTGAACGCATTATCAACAAACCATATGTGCGTTAGGAGGGAACTCATTGATTGACATTAAGAACTTAAAAAAGCGATTTGGTGATCAAATTGTACTAGATGGAATTGACTTAACCGTTGGCAATGGTGAGGTTGTGGCTGTTATTGGTCCTTCTGGATCTGGGAAGTCTACACTACTTCGTTGTCTAAACCTTCTCGAAGAACCCGAAGAAGGTATGATACAAGTCGGTGATATAAAAATTAATGCCACAAGCTATACAAAAAAAGAAACATATGAATTACGTAAACAATCAGCAATGGTTTTTCAAAACTATAACTTATTTAAGAATAAAACCGTTTTAGAGAACATTGCTGCCTCCTTACGAATTACTAAGAAAATGAGCAAAACTGAGGCGCATCAAATCGCGTTTGGTCTACTTGAACAAGTTGGTTTAACTGAAAAAGCTTCCGCTTATCCAGTTACACTTTCTGGTGGACAGCAACAACGTGTAGGCATTGCCAGAGCATTAGCCGTGAATCCTACAGCCTTGCTGCTTGATGAGCCAACCTCAGCACTCGATCCAGAGCTTGTTTCAGAGGTTCTTCAGGTTATCAGGTCGATTGCAAAAAAAGACACAACAATGATGATTGTTACACATGAACTAGCCTTCGCCCGCGAAGTTGCCGACCGTGTTATTTTTATGGCAGACGGACATATTATTGAGCAAGGCCGTGCACGTGATTTATTTGACCACCCTAAGCATGAACGAACAAAACGTTTTATTAAACAAATTAACCAATCAGATGAACCCGTAACGATTTAATTTTTGTAAGAGACCGGTAGAAGCAATACCGGTCTTTTTCTTTATAGGAGTGAATGGTGATGACAAATATAACTTCTACTCTAGCTGAGTTAGTTGTTCATTCAAAACCAGATAGTGAAGCACTTAAGTCTGCTCAAAAAGGATTAATTGATTATTTCGCCTCTAGTTTAACAGCTAAAGATTCAGGCACAGGAAAACATCTCAAAGAATGGTTTAAAGAAGAAGGTGGCCATAAGCAAGTTCCATTAATTGGCCAGCACACTTCAGCTTCGGCAAAGCAGGCAGCATTATTTAACGGATATCTTGGTCATGCACTAGATCTTGATGATGTGCATACAGAGGTTCGTGGTCATCCTAGTACAGTCATCATCCAAGCGCTACTTTCAGCCGGCGCTTCTGGTGAATTTTCAGGCAAACGATTTTTAGAGGCTTATACAATCGGTGTAGAAGTTATGGCGCGAATGGGGCTCGCTATCGGGAATGAACATTATACAAAAGGCTTGGCACAATACTGCTACACTAGGCGGAATTGCTGCTGCATGTGCCTGTGCGTATTTAAAAGAATTCACTGTAAAACAAACGGAGCGAGTTATTGGGCTCGCTGCAACACAGGCCTCGGGCATGCGCAATCAGTTTGGAACAGAGACAAAACCTCTACACGCAGGATTAGCAGCCGAGCAAGCCTACTCATCGGTTCGTTTCATTGAATTTGGCTTATCTAGTTCAAGGGAGTCGCTAGATGGGGAAAACGGGTTTCTTAATTTATATGGAGCTGATGAGCATCAGGCAGATTTATTAACCTCAGACTGGGGTCATAGCTGGAGGATCACCTCTCCTGGACTTTGGTTTAAAGTCTACCCATTCTGCTCAGCTGCTTTCCATGCTGCCGATGCAACATTTGAATTACTTACACAATCTAATGTTCAAGTAGAAAACATTCAGCGAATTGAAGTCATTTTCCCTCCAGGTGGTGATGCCGCTTTGGTAAATAAGTGTCCAAAAAACACTGATGAAGGACGTTTTAGTGTGGAGTATGTCGTAGCTCTTATCCTAATTAAAAAATCAGTATCATTAGATGATTTTAATCAAGGAACAATTGGGGCAGACATACGTGCGTTAATGGATAAAATAAATCGAAGGCACGATCCAGATATTACTGCTTCCCGTCGATCTGCTCCAAAAGGAAGATTCACGATTGTCCGTCTCTTTCAGGAAGATGGTGAAGTTCTCGAGGCTAGAGTTGACGCACCAACTGGATCTCCACAAAAACCACTTAAGCTCAGTCAGCTTGAACAAAAACTGAGAGACTCATGTGATGAAACTCAGTTTGAAAACATTAAAAAAGCAGTTAACGAGTTATCATCAGTTGAACAGTTAACTAACCTATTGAAAGCTCTTTACTGACATACCACTGATACACCTCTTCGATATCCAAGTATTAACTTGTTTATCATGATTTCCTCTGCTACCATGGAATAATGTTTTGAAGAGGAAAAGAGGACGTATACATCATGTCAAATGCAACTGAACAATGGTCATCAAAGCTTGGATTTATCTATGCAACCGCGGGTAGTGCAATTGGACTCGGTGCAATTTGGAAATTTCCGTACATCGTTGGTCAAAGCGGAGGCGGTGCATTTTTTATTGTTTTTCTATTATTAACGCTTTTCTTAGGCGTCCCACTTCTTATTGGTGAATATATTCTAGGACGGCACACTGGTAAAGATGCCATCCTTACTTACAAAACATTAGCTCCCCGTTCCGCCTTTCAAATGACAGGTTGGCTAGGGGTGATCTGCTGTTTTCTCATTCTCTCCTTTTATAGTGTAATAGGTGGTTGGTCCCTCTTGTATTTGGGCTCAGCCCTTTCTGGACAGCTTTCAGAGTTATCACTAGGGGAATCCCAGAATTATTTTGGTAATCTTATTGCAAGTCCTGCGCTTTCGCTTGGGGCACAGCTTTTGTTTCTTATGCTAACCGCGTTAGTTGTCGCAAAAGGTGTGCAAAAAGGAATAGAACGAGTGAGCAAATGGATGATTCCTGCTTTGCTTGTGTTATTGCTCATTCTTGCCATCTATTCACTTACCCTTGATGGAGCGGCTCAAGGTATTCAATATCTACTTGCCCCAAATTTCTCAGCAGTAGATGGCGAAACGATTCTATTTGCGTTAGGGCAAGCTTTTTTTGCATTATCTGTTGGTGTCTCCGTTATGGTTACCTTCAGTTCCTATGCCTCAAAACAACAAAACCTGCCTGCATCGGCTATGACCTTAGCCTTAATGAATATCTTTGTAGCTCTACTTGCTGGTCTGGTTATCTTCCCAGGAGTCTTTACATTTGGGTTCCAACCAGATGAAGGTCCTGAATTAATTTTTGCTGTTTTGCCAGCTATCTTTGAACAGATGGCCTTTGGACAGTTGTTGCTTATTGCTTTTTTCGTCTTATTTATGTTTGCTGCACTAAGTACTGCGTTCTCTTTACTAGAAATTATCGTGGCTGCTTTTGTCCGTGGAGATCAAGATAAACGAAAACGCGCAAGTTGGTTCTTCGCTCTTCTTATTTTTATTGTTGGCGTTCCGTCTACTCTTTCCTACGGTTTATTAGCTGACTTAGAGTTTGGCGGAAGATCGTTTTTTGACACGATTGATTATTTAACAAGTAATATCTTAATGCCGCTTGGCGCTTTATTAATCTGTCTTTTTATACCAAGAAAGATAAGCAAAGAAACGTTATGGAATGAATTTTCTTCAGGTTCCAATACAGGAAAACGACTGTTTGCCCTGTGGTATTCATTAGTAAAATACGTTGCTCCGATTGCCATTTGTATTGTGTTTATTGATCAACTATTTGGCTTAAATTTGATCACGATTTTATTTGGATAAAAGTGAATGAGTGGGGCTGTCTTGACTCTATACATTGTTGATTTTGAGGTTTAGCAAGAATGAATTGCGCGAAACCATAATGTAAGAGACAGTCCCATTTATCAGTAAAATTAAAGAGTTACTGAATGGACAAGTGATTATATCGCTCCATTTCTCCTGCAACCCCTCCACTCCCTCCTCACCGTACTATCAAAAAAAGCAATGAACCCTTTCAGGCTCACTGCTTTATCATCACGCACGTTATCATTGATTATCTAATTCCGTTTTTATATCAGCTGGAACATCTGACTCACTCACTTCTTCGTAGGTTACTGCATGATCATCTCTCATTTTCACCTTTAGATAAGCACCGATACGGAGTTTTTTCATGCCCATAAATTCAATCGTTCCACTTTCCCCATTCTCTGTAATGCCAAGTGTTTCATAGTTACGGTGATTAGCCTGTTCTGGCCCCTCCTCAATAGCAACTCCTTCATCTACAATTTTCACGTAGTAGTCATCTTCTTGAAGGCTATTAAATATCATATAACCAGCTACGGCTGCTACGATTAAACAAATGACTGTGATTCCTACTTTTTTCATCATTTCGCACCTCACCTCTACCTAGAATTCTACTAGTAAAAAGGAATAGGTCCTATTCAATTCTATTACACGAACCTTACATTTTTGTTAGGTACCTAGAACAGCATTTGACTAAGATAGATAAAAAATGTCACTGTGAAGCAGCTGGCAATTGTAGAGACCAACACTGCTTGGGCGGCATAGTCAGGATAGTTGTCATACTCTAAAGCAAACAACGCGCTATTTCTCGACATTGGAAATGAACTTGCGATTAGAAGTCCTTGGGCAACGGTACCATCTAGTCCCATCACCCATATGATACCCAAACCAATCAAGGGTGCTGCGATCAAGCGTGCAAAAATCGAGACAAAAAATAAAAAGGAAAACTGTTTTAACGTAGGATACGCGATTTGTGCCCCTAACACGACAAGAGCTAAAGCAATAAAGCCATTAGAAACCTGCTGCATCGGTGTTTGAATAAATGTTGGCAGCTCCCACGGCATTTGATAAAAAAGGAGTCCTAGCACAAGCGCATAAATAATTGGTGTTTTAAAAAGCTCAGAGAGATTACGCCAAAATCCTGTAGATCTCGTTGAAGCGGAAATGATCACACCGTATGTATACGTTATTAAATTTTGAAACATTAATACAATCACTTGAACCGAAATACCGAGTGGATTGCCAGCAAACACAAGCTGACTAACAGGCAATCCAAAGTTACCAGAATTCATTAAGACAATACTATTTTGAAAGGTTGGGGCAAGCTTCGGGTCCACCTTAAATAGCTTAACCATGCCCCAAGCTCAAACTGGCTAAGATCACAAATTGAATCATTAAAAAGCCACCGATTTCAACCAACAATGACGCATCCAAGTTACTATTTGAAATATTAACAAACACAACAACTGGAAGAAAAAAATAGGTTAATAGTTTTGAAAAGGATGATAAATGAAATGAGAATTTTCGATGTAGCAATGCACCCGCTACCAATAACACAAAGATAGGCAGCATGACCTGAAAGATAATCTCAACTAAAAATGTCCACATACACCGCTGATCCCTCTTTTATAACTAATTTTCGATAAATGACCTGACGTATTCAGTAGGTACTTCATCTACATCTTGGAACTCAAATGTTGGATGTGCACCTTTATCAATTAACAAACAGCGTACTCCTTCATAAAAATCCGGACACTCCATAAATCGTGCCGCAACCTGTTTATCAAATTCAAGTGCTTCCGAAAATGATGTAAAGGTCTCACTGTGCAATAAATGCGCAAAGGTTACAAGCAATGAAACAGGTGACCTCTCACTCAGAGTTTGGTAGAGATCTTGTGCCTGCTGGAATCGATCCCCTCTTAATGATTTTAGAATCTCCGTTAACGATTGATGTGAAAAATGTTTCTCTATAAAGAACGAGGATTCAGCTAGCTCACTTCGAGCAGGAGCCTCACTATATAAAGCAAGAGATGCAAGCACTTGTTGTTCGACGTTATTTTCTTTGGACCAATCCCTTTTCAGCACGTCATCTCGTAGTCTTTTTACAGATGAACTTGGTACGTAAAAGTCAGCTGCTCCAATATAAATAGCATCTTCAGCTTTAATTACTTTTCCAGTTAGTCCAAGATACATACCTATATGCCCTGGCGACTGATTTAGAAAATAACCCGCTCCAATATCCGGGAAAAAACTAATCGCCGTCTCTGGCATGGCCCACTTAGTTGCCTCAGTTACAACTCGATATGTGGCACCATAGGAGAGTCCCACTCCTCCTCCCATAACAATTCCATCCATTAAAGCAATGATTGGTTTAGAATACTCAGAAATGAGGCGATCCATATCATACTCAGTGTTTAGGAATGCTTTAGACTTTGCCATTCCTTCATTTGATGAGCCATTATGATAAATTTCCTTAATATCTCCGCCAGCACAAAAGGCCTTCTCTCCTGAACCTTCTATTATAATGACACGCACAGAGCGGTCATTCTTCCATTGTTGTAGGGTTTCATATATTACCTGAACCATACCAGACGAAAGAGAGTGTAGTGCCTTTTCTCTAGTAAGCGTGATGATTCCTACTCCTGTTTCCGTTACAACTATTTGAACGTCTGCCATGCTTTTGCCCCTCTTTCTTATACTACTCTACTAATTGACCTTAGCAGATCATTAGGAACAACCGCAAGCGCTTAACATAAGAACAAACAGAAAGTCCTGTCACGATTTACCATGACAGAACGTTGATTAAGCTGTTCGTTTATAAACAAAGAAATAAATGGACAACGGCCACCATAATACGGCGAAGATTGGATAGACAGCCCAAATGACGTCTGGAGTGGTTAATGTATTAACATTCCAAAAGAAAATTGCTACTAACAACGTACCAAACATGGAAAAAAGCATAGGACGTTTTGCAAATGTCACAGATAACGGCCACCATAAAATGACAAAGGCCGGGAAGATCAACCATGGGAATCCTGGTTCAAAATAAAGATTAAGCCCAACATAATAAACGACAAATACAATGCTTGCGATTACAGCAAAGTTTGGTGAAGCAGCACGTTTGCCTGCAAACATGATAAGCGGCCAATATAAAAGCGGAAGCCACGCATACAGAATCCACAAATAGTCAGGCGTCTGTATAAGATTAATCGTTAACAAAACAAGAATAAGCAGGATTGACGCAATCAATGAGTACCACTTATGTCCATCCTGAAACTTGAACAATGCATTGAGTGGCCAAAAAAGCAAAAATAAGGCCGGGTAGATCGCCCAAATCTCAGAAGGTGTAGTAAGCCAATTCACTACAAAAAGGAATAGGATGGTGAAAAGAGAAGCAATAATGGAAAAAGGTACATACCCCCTCTGCATTATTTCCCTCCTCCTTGCCTACGCCAGTAGTAATACATCGACAATGGCCACCAAAGGATCGCAAATGTTGGATACACAAACCAAATCGTATTAGGGGAATACTCCACATTCATAAACCACATCAGGGAAATAAACAGTACACTGCCCCACACAGAAAACCACAGGTTTAAGCGCGTATGTTTCTTTTTCACAGGACTCATTTGTTCTGATGGCTGCTGTAACTCGGCTTTAATCTCATCAATATCACCAAAATCAACAATTGTTTTATTTATGGCATCTTCTTCTGTTTTCCCTTGGACCATCAGATCTTGTGCTTTCTCCTGCAAGTTCAGAACAATTTCTTCTTTCACTTGAATGACTTCTTCTGTCTCAGGCAGATCGTGAAACAAACGCTCTACATGGTTTCGTATCTTCTTCATGAATCAAGCCCCTCCATAAATAAGTTCATAATGTTCTTCATCTCGTGCCACTCATTCATTGTTTCTTTTAAATAGGCTTTGCCTAAAGTAGTGATGGAATAGTACTTTCGCTTTCCTCCTTGCGATTGCTCTCCAAAATACGATGTAATGAGCTCTTTCTTCTCTAATCTCTGAAATACGGCGTAAAGTGTTGCTTCTTTTATTTCAAATTTCCCCTCAGTTCGTAGGCTAATTTCCTTGGAGATCTCATAGCCATATCGATCCTTTTCATAAACCAAACGAAGAATAATCGAGTCAACATGCCCTCTTAATATGTCACTACGGATAATTCGACACCTTCTTTCAAATTACTCTGTCTGATAGAACTATATCTGATAGAGTAATCATAGAACGGATTATTCTATCTGTCAAAGTAATTTTTAACCTAAAAATTTGTATTCAAACTATTTTACTTTTGCAACACACAAGCTTTCGTAATTAACCTTGAGTTTCCTTCACCATTTAATAAATGCTATCATTACACCTAACAATTAAATGACTGAGGGAGCAAATTCCCGGCAGAATTCTATTTTTGAGCATGAAGTTTTCATTCTTGAAAACCCACATTCTATTTTTGTGCACACGTCAGCTTCTACTCAACAAATGCAAGGAGGATCCATTCGATGTTTGCCTGTAAGGTCAGGTGCCGCACGACCGTTTTTATTAAATATGGAGAAGGCACCCCCACACTCGAATCAACAAAAGCTTTATTTAAACAGCTTCGAAAACAATCCAAGTTGATATCGGTCAAAAAAATCTATGATTATAAACATTGGAAAAATGACTTTGGTGAAGTAGCAGCTACTCTTGAGGTTGATGTATTGGTCGAGCATGATCAAAATGTGGACTATCTTTCTGATTATGAGTTACGAGCCTGTCGAGTTGTCCGTGAACAGTTTTTTACAGCTTGGTACGGCTATCCAGGCGTTAGACTCTCACCGTTATCAGCCTTTACGTGTGAGGGCTTTTAGGTAAAAAAAAGCAGCGAGCTAGTATGCCCGCTGCCTTGTATTTATTCAGTTAATGCTTCTCGGAGTTCTTCTTCGGTTTCAACGTTTAATAAATTCATAGCACTATCTCCATCTAAATCTTCTAGTTCTGGATTTGCCCCATAATCTAATAGAAGTAACGCTCCATCTAAATAATCGTAATAAACAGCTGCAATTAATGGTGTGGTTTCACGTTCGTTCTCATGATTAGGATCTGCACCTGCTTCTAGCAAAATTCCAACGATTTCTGTATTCCCATAAAAAACAGCATAGTGTAAAGCTGTTTCACCATATCCATCTTGATCGTTAAGATTTACTCCCGATTCAATTAAACGATTGACCTCGTCTAGATCCTCCGCATTAACAGCATCCATTAATTCGGTTGTTTCATACTCATAAAAAGTATCATCATATTCACCAAATCCTATCTCTTCTTCAAGCTCAGTTATTATACTCCCATATAACACAGTACCACCTGCCACACTTCCAATAATAGCAAAGTAAGCACCAATTGTTGCTGCACCAAGAATGAGCACTCCAACAACTACTTTTCCAGCATTTTCTGTATATATAGGTCTTGATGTTTCCCCCATAAATACACTGACTGATTGAATTCGTTTTGGTAGATTTGGGTGAGACGATAGAATTTCACTTACCCATACCACTCCGTGCGATTCAGCTGAAATTTGTTCAACAAATGCATCCTCATTTACTTCTCGATATACTTGTTTTCCGACACTTAAAATCGTGAGTGCTCGTTTGGCTGCAGGTGCGTTGTTTATAATATATGCCGCTTCCCGATCACATGTATATTCACATGAACGGCTGTAGGCTTGTGCTAGAAAGGGGATAAACTGAGCTTGGTGCGATTAAGATATTTTTCCACACATGGCGACGTTTCACGTGTGACAGCTCATGAGCAATAATAAAATCAAGCTCATCTTTGCCTTGTTCGCGTCCTAAATCAAAAATTTCTGAGTATAATACAACCATATTACGCCCCCAGAACCTTGTTGCAAAAGCATTTAGGATACCTTCTGATTGGATAACAAAGACATCGGGTACTTTTTGTAGTCCCATTTGCTCTGACATGACCTTTACTCGTTCATACACATCCGGAAACTGATTCTCACTAATGCGAACTCCGTTTCCTCGAATGGATCCTAGCATCGTCATATTTACAAAAAACATAAAAGCGAAGATAAATAAGGCAATTCCAATACCTATGATTGATATTGCCGCAATAACATACACCAGTACACTAAAAATAATGGCTAATACAAAATAAATAGTTTCTCTTGATGAAGCGATATTCTGTTGGTTCAACTCTTTTTCCTCCTGCAATTCCCTTAAAATAAATTTCTATTCTATCATAAGGTAAAGGGACGGAAAATAATAGATAATTTTGTCATGTGTTAGTTGGTTAAACCAATATCAGTTACCTGAATGATAGGTCTCGTAAAAGTAATTCATAAACCGTTCCTCTGGATCAAACTCTCTTTTTCTCTCAAAGAAGGTGTTGATCGTTGGGTAGGCTTGCTCTAATTGTCCCTTTTCAGGAAACGTTTGATAGGTTAAATAATATGTACCGTCTACTTCAATCGCAGCCTCAACCATTTGAATTGTCGCCTGCTCCATATGAGCCTTTCCCTCATCCGAAAGGGGATGATTAAATAGGAGAACAATGGCTAGCGTGTCTTCTCGGGCATAGTTCAAATAAGCTTCATGCTGCTCCGGTGTAAATCGTACTGTTGCGTTTAATAGATTTAACTCTTCATCTTCAACAATATCATTTAACTTCTCAACAAAGGTGGGAAACTCATTAACCGGTATAAAGTACTCCTGTAAGATATCTGTATCCTTAGTAGATTCATAGTCCAAAAACTTCACAGGTGGACGCATGGCATTATTTCGTGTGATGATCTGCACCTCGTCTGTATTTGAATATAATTTTTGCTGTAAATACCAAACAGCATTTTTACCCCAGTCATATGATCGGGCAAGATCTAAGAAAAATTGATCACGTTTGATATTCTTCTCCTCCAGTAATGGCCATAATTCATCGGCGTCAGCACCTTGCGGATAGACTGGATCCTCCTCATCTATTTTATAAAAAGTCGTTGTGTACATTTCTTCAAATAGACTTCCTGGAGTCGCAGAGAGACGAGCAAAGTGCAGGCCGATGTCCTCCTGATTTTTGATGTGGTTGTTTATATAGGCTGGATATTCCTCGTAGGTAATCGATTCTGTTTTAGACATATATACATCATTATCCGTCAACTCAAGAGTTACATCTAAGATAACCCCAAACAAACCAAATCCACCAATAGCTAGCTCAAAAAGCTCTGCATTTTCTTCTCTACTAACATGTTGAACAACTCCATCTCCATTTAAAAGCCTAAATGATTCTACAGTATCAATAATTGGACCAAATCTAGGATCACGGCCGTGAACATTCGAGCTTAACGATCCCCCAATTGTGAATATATTTGAGGACTGCATCACTTTAACAGATAATGCATAAGGGTTAATATACTCTTGAATCGCTTCCCATGTTATCCCGCTTTGAACGGTAATGGTTTTGCCTTCTTCGTCTAAAGAAAGAACCTGATCAAAACCCTTCATATTCAACCAGACAGAGTCTTCATAGAAGGCATGTCCACCCTGGCTATGTCTCGCTCCAGCAATAGAAACCTTAAGGTCTTGTCTTTTAGCCCTTAAAACAGCATCAATAAGTGCTTGTTCTTCTTTTCCTTCTACTATCTCTTGAACGTAAACTGACTGTAATCGGCTCACATCATTGATGAGATGGGGATTTTCCGTTGATTGATCTGAGGACGAAGAGATGATGAGTATAGTAAGAGCTAGTAACAAGCTCAGAGATGCAACATGTTTCTTTTTCATTTAGAAAAGCCTCCCCCTTTATGACTCGCTTTCACACTTATGTAAATAATACCATATCAACCATTATTAAATGGTTACTAGTTTGAGTAGACGGTTCGCTAAAATTTTGGTATATTTTTAATGATAATGATTTTCATTATTATTTACTTTAGGAGGAAAAAGATAGATGACATCGACTAAATGGTTTTTAGGGCTACTCACTTTATGTATGGTTCTATTTGTTAGCGCATGCAATACAAATTCAGATACGGAAGACAAATCAGATGGGAACAATGAAACAGCTGAAGCGGAAACAAAGATCTTTGCATCTGAGAGCGGAGATGTAGAGATTCCAGGAAAAACCCGAACGGATTGTAACAGACATCTACGCAGGAGAATTTTTCTCGGTAGGAGCAAACGTTGTTGGTGCAGGATCTTGGACCTTTGGAAACCCAATACTTGAAGAGCAGCTCGAGGATGTTACTGACATTGGTGATCCAGTGAATCTAGAGAGTGTCTTGGAATCAAAGCCTGATTTGATTGTGGTCATGAGTGATGATCAATATGAAGAGCTTTCACAAATTGCACCAACGATTGTTATTCCTTATAACACAACAACAAATATTCAAGATACCGTAGAGATGTTTGGCGAAATAGCTGGTGCCGAAGAAGAAGCTGATTCTTTTATAGCTGACTTTGAAGAGAAAGCGGCTCAAGCTCGTGAGGAAATTAATGGAGTGATTGATGAGGGTGCTACAGTTGGCATCTATGAGATCACAGACCAAGGATCCTTCTGGGTGTTTGGAGAAAATGGCGGTCGTGGTGGACAAGCACTTTATAATGCCTTAGAACTAGAGGCACCCGCGTCTATAAAAGCTGACATTATCGAAACCGATGAGGTTAAAGAACTTTCGATGGAAGTTGTTCCTGAGTATGCCGCTGATTATATGTTTATCACAGACTATAACCCAGACGGGACAAGTGACAGTCTCAATCAGTTTACAGAATCATCTATTTGGCAAGATTTAGAGGCTGTAAAGAACAATCGTGTCTTTGTGAATGATTTTGATACCTTTTATCCTTATAATCCGATTTCTGTTTCCCATCAAATTGATTTATTTGTTGAGATGATTAAGGATCGTGCAGAGGAAAACGGCGAATAAGCAAAAGCGGGTGAGAGACTTACGTTTTCTCAGCCGCTTTTTCCCGTTCCTGTACAATGAACGGTGATTATTGTATGGTTAAGTCACTAAAATCATATGAACAATCAATGCTAGGATGTGTGAGAGATGCGAATTAACAAATTTATAAGTGAAACGGGCAAGTCTTCTAGGCGTGGTGCTGATAAACTCATTAACGATGGTCGAGTAAGCATTAACGGTAAAGTGGCAAAGCTCGGTGACCAAGTAAATCCAGGTGATCATGTTGTAGTAAACGGGGAAACGATTAATATCGTAAAAAACAATGTTTATATTGCCTTAAATAAACCAGTTGGAATTACGAGTACATCCGAGAAAAAGGTCAAAGGTAATATTATTGATCTTGTGAACCATCCGCTTAAGGTGAATCACGTCGGTCGTTTGGACAAGGATTCAGAAGGCTTAATCCTACTGACAAATGACGGTGACATTGTAAACGAAATTCTTCGTGCGGAAAATCGCCATGAAAAAGAATACATCGTCTCAGTCGATAAACCAATCACTCCCGATTTTCTTAAGCAAATGGCAGAAGGTGTGAACATACTCGGAACCAAAACCTTGCCATGTGAGGTAACTCAGCTCTCCAAGTTTGAGTTCCAAATCATTTTGACACAAGGTCTAAACCGCCAAATCCGTAGAATGTGCGAAGAGTTAGGCTATGAAGTATATCGCCTTCAACGCACACGCATCATGAATATTCATCTAAAAAACCTACCTGTCGGGCAATGGCGCGATCTAACAAAAAAAGAGCGGACGCAGCTTTTTAAAGAATTGGATTATGAGCCAAGGGATTGGTAAAAACAAAGTGAGCCAAGCGATATATCAATCGTTGGCTCACTTCTTTTATAACTTAAAAACCTTCTACAACAACCTTACCAATCATACCCCCACTCTCGACCATTTTATGAGCTTCTTTGATTGTGCGCGCTTCAATAGGTGATAATGTCTCAGTTAAAGTAGTTTGTAAATGCCCTTCTTCTATCAGCTTACTGACTTTGTTTAACAATTGATGCTGCTTACTCATATCGTCCGTTTCATACATCGCACGTGTAAACATAAACTCCCAAACAAAAGTTGCGCTTTTACTTTTAAGTACATTCAGATCTAGTGGTTCTTTATTTTCAACAATTGAGCAGATTTTACCTTGAGGCTTGATAATCTCTGCTATGGCCTGCCAATGCTGATCCGTATTATTGAGGCATAGAATGTAATCAACCTCTGCATCCAGCTGTTCTTTTAAAGATTCATGATGATTCACTACGTTATCTGCTCCAAGCTTTTTCACCCAGGTGGAGGTTTCCTCACGTGATGCAGTAGCTGTAACTGTTAGTCCAGCCCATTTTGCAAGTTGAATCGCTATGGAACCGACACCACCTGCTCCTCCAATGATTAACAGATGGCTTTTCTTATTTATCTCGCTCGCTTCTGGATCAATAGCAAGTCGTTCAAATAATGCTTCCCAAGCTGTAATCGTGGTTAACGGTAGGGCAGCTGCCTTGGCAAAACTGAGAGAGCTTGGTTTTTTACCAACAATTCGCTCATCCACAAGCTGATACTCGCTGTAAGAGCCAGACCTGGTAATACTGCCTGCATAATAAACCTCATCACCCACTTTAAATTCCGTACAACCTTCGCCAACTTCCTCCACAATACCACTAGCATCCCAACCAAGAATTCGAGGCTCTTCTTCAACCTCATCCTTCGGCGCACGTTGTTTTGTATCAACTGGATTCACAGAGATCGCATGTACTTTTACAAGCAGGTCGCATCCTTTTGGTACGGGTCTTGCCATTTCTACATCTAGAAAACTCTCGTCATGTTCAATAGGTAAGTATCTTTTTAGTCCAACTGCTTTCATTTTAACGACTCCTTTGTATAAATCTGTTTTCACCAATTATAAATTGATTTCAGTGCAATAATTGCCGTTGCGTATACTAGCGCTGATATTAAAAAGGTTGGTAGATGTGCGTTTCTCTCGTTAGGAATTTCTTTGCTTATTACATTTAGAATCATTGCTCCAGAGGTGAACGCAATAAGCGAATCAACAAATAGTCCTGATGATGGACCTATCACACCTATTATAGCTCCTATGAGTGTAGATCCGGCTAATATATAGCGTCCGACCTTCTTAAATAATCTCTGGTTTTCATGCCAAAGGTTATAGGAGATCCCAATAAAATGCAACCCTACGGCCATTCCATAAAAAATAGCTTCAACTGCTTGAACATCTGATGAAAAAACGATGTACGTAACCATAAACGTATACAAAGCGAAAAATCCTACTTGCATATAATAAAAATGAGGGTGACCTTCTCCCTCCCTCGATGCGGCCAATTTATAGACGGCAAAATAAATTAAAAGCCCAATCAAACCAAGAAAATAAAGCTCAGAATCTAGAGCTAAGCTTCCACCAAGTTTACTCTGTTCCTCATGTAAGGTGGGCAGGATATACACAAAAACATACGAGATTGCTACGCCTCCCGAAAGAGACAGCCACTTTTGCGTATGAAGCTTTGAAGATGAGATTAGTTGAAAGGCGAATAGTTGAATCAAGATAAAAAGGATCCCAATTATTAAAGAGTCTACGGTCAATCGTCATTCCTCCTAATGGCTATACCCCTTTCATACCCTTGAATGCGAATGTATAACTTCCCAAATTGTAACAAGTTTTCTCCCTTTATCTCATATCTCAGTTGGACGAGCATATGCTTGTACAAAGCTTACTGAGAAAGGATCCGTACCTATGTCCTTTGTAAAACCATCAACGACTGCTTCTATGTATGCACTGCTCTCCATTAGCTTCTGGGGTGTTTCCTTTGTATCAACTAAAGCGGTTCTAGGTACTCTCGACCCCCTCACATTACTTGTTATGCGGTTTGGAATTGGCGCGGTGTTTTTATTTATATTAATAGTCGCTCAAAAACATAGTCTGCGTATTCAATTCAGCTATCTTCCACACCTTTTGATCCTTGGCGTATTAGGTGTGTTTGTGCATCAACTCATCCAAGCCTCCGCACTCTTAACCATTGATGCAACAGATGCAGGCTGGATGATCTCATTTTCACCCATTTTTACAGTGGTTCTTTCCATCCTGTTTCTTCATGAACGAGTAACGATTTTCAAGGTCAGTGGGATGTTGCTCGCAGTAATCGGTGTCCTGTTCATTACAACTGCTTGGACCTGACCGCTCTCTCTCGTTTGGACTTCATATTGGTTATTTCCTCATGCTACTCAGTACCTTTAATTGGGCTGTGTATTCTATTTTGCTGAAAAAGTTGCAGATTCCTATGCCTTCTATAGTCATTACCTTTTATATGTGTACGATTGGTTTCCTGTTCACACTGCCATTTATCATTCGAAATAATGGATGGGAAGCCCTTCCTCTTCTATCTGAGTCCGAGTGGATCCACCTACTTTTTCTTGGTGTCTTTGTTTCAAGTGTCTCCTATTGGTTTTGGGCAAAATCACTTGAAGTCATGGAGGCTTCAAAGGTCTCGGTCTTTCTTTATCTCGAGCCACTAACAACACTTATCGCAGCAGTGTTCCTTTTAAACGAACAGATTTTACTCATAAGTGTACTTGGTGGCTTCATAATTATCTTAGGAGTGGTCTTAGTTAATCGACCGGTGTCATCAAACCGATAAGGAGGTTTTCATGGATTACCTCAAGAGAATAGAACTGTATTTAGAGCATTTGGAATCCCCAAGCCCTGAGGACTTGCGAAATGCACTCGTTACGTTAGATACAAAGCTTAGCGACCTCACTCCGTTTCTTCACACAGATCACAAAAAGCCGTATTATCGTAAGCTACTTTTTCAGAATACTGAGGTTGAACTACTTCTGATGAATTGGTCACAAATTGCTTGCGCTCCGCATGATCACGGACAATCATGTGGCTGGATTCAAGTGATATCGGGCACAACCATCAATACCATTTATCAAAGTAGAGATCGTTATTTGCCTGAAGCCTATTTCTCTCAAAAAATGCAGCAGGGCTCAGTGTTTTTCGCCCCTAAAACAGGCATTCATCATATGAAAGCAAAAGACGAAGAATTGGTAACTCTGCACCTCTACTCCCCACCGATTAAGAATATGAAGGTATATGACCTTAACGCGTGCGCCGCCTGCGTGGTTACAGAGCAATGCGGGGCATGGTGGCCAGAGGAACAGCGCGAGAAGGTGATGGAAATCAAACTAAAAAAACAGCGGATGCAGCCAACCAAAGAGCCAAAATAACAGCGGCAGTGTGCCTGATGCAGCTAATGTAGTGATTAATACGGAGACAGTTGCAAGATTTGTGTCTCCCCCGTATTTCTCTGCAAATAAACTTATAGTCGGCGCACACGGTGTCGCAGATAATAAGACAGCTACCGCCAGCCACTCAAATGGAATACCTAGTAGAAGCACGGGTAGAAATAAACAAACTGGAAAAATAAGTAACCGCATGAAAATAACGATCCACACCGTTTTTGAAGAGAGATATTGACCTAATTCCTTGAGCGAGATAGAAGCCACAAAACAACCAATCACAAGCATCGACAATGGGACTGTCATCTCACCAATATCGCTTAACGCTTGAAATACAGGCGTCGGCAATGAGATCGGCATAAAAAAGAAACATAGGCCAACAGCTGTTGCAATAAGTCCAGGATTTTTCCACAAAGAGCTCAGTTTTATTGTTGATATTTCTCTACCCATCACCCAAATTCCATACGTCCAAATGAGAACAAAATAAACAAGATTAAATACAACAGCTAAAAACAAGCCCGACGTGCCAATTAACTGCGACACAACGGCTATGCCAATAAATCCCTGGTTTCCAAACAGCAGCAAATTCTGAAACACACCAGTCGTTTGGACACCTAGATTTAAACGACTTGCTGTCCATTTAGCAATAACCGCCGTACTACCAAGAAAATAAATAGAAAGCAGAATAAGGACAAAGATACCTTCCCCCAAACTCACGTCAAACGGGATGTGCAAAGAAGAAATAATCAAACAAGGCAACGTCACATACAGCAACAAATTCGTTAATACTAACCGACTTACAGGTACGAGCCAACCCACACGATACGCAATAAAGCCTGCGATAAAAATAAGATATAGTTCAAGCAAAGTACTCCCTCCAGATAAAGATCGTTGGAGTATGGTATTCATCAAGATGTGTGTCTGCGACTAACGTAATGGTGAGAGGGGGGTGTGGCTCGTTACCTCCTCTCTTTGGCTTGTTAGACTCCTCCTTGGCCTATTACCTTCTCCCTTTGGCTCGTTAGACCTCGCCTTGGCCTGTTACCTTCTCTCTTTGGCTCGTTAGACCCCTCCTTGGCCTATTACCTCCTCCCTTTGGCTTGTTAGACCCCTCCTTGGCCTGTTACCTTCTCTCTTTGGCTCGTTAGACCTCCCCTTGGCTCGTTACCTCCTCCCTTTGGCTTGTTAGACCCCTCCTTGGCCTGTTACCTTCTCTCTTTGGCTCGTTAGACCTCCCCTTGGCTCGTTACCTCCTCCCTTTGGCCTGTTACCTTCTCCCTTTGGCTCGTTAGACCTCCCCTTGGCTCGTTACCTCCTCCCTTTGGCCTGTTACCTCCTCCCTTTGGCTTGTTAGACCTCTCCTTGGCCTGTTACCTTCCCGTTCTGGCCCATTAACTCCTCCTTTTTCTACTTCTGTCCATAAAAAAAGAGACACACCTCTTCGGCATGTCTCGTTTTCTTATATCTTAAGCACCCGCATAATCAAAATCAAATTGCGCATGATGAAGGCGGCTGTATGCTCCTTTTTTCTGCAGTAATTCTTGGTGTGTACCTTCTTCTTCTATCCCATTTTCCGTTACAACAAAGATACGGTCTGCTTCTTTAATTGTAGCTAAACGGTGAGCAATGATAATAGTTGTGCGGCCTACCGCTAGTTCAGCAAGTGCACTTTGAATCGCTGCTTCTGTTTCTGTATCAAGGGCAGATGTCGCTTCGTCCAGGATGAGAATAGCTGGATTTTTCAAGAACATGCGAGCAATCGAAAGCCGTTGTTTTTGACCTCCAGATAGCTTCACACCACGTTCTCCAATTAGGGTATCTAAACCTTCTGGAAGTGCTTTGATAATGGAGGTCATTTGAGCTCGTTCTGCTGCCTTCCAAATCTCATCGTCTGTAGCATCAAGCTTTCCGTAAGCAATGTTTTCTCTGATGGATGCGTCAAACAAGAAGACATCCTGTTGAACCACTCCAATTTGTTCTCTTAATGATGCCATTGAAAGATCATGGATATCCATTGAATCAATTGAAATCTCTCCACTTTCAATCTCATAAAATCGTGGCAATAGACTACAAATCGTGGTTTTACCTGCTCCTGAAGGTCCTACAAGTGCAACGGTTTCGCCCGCCTTTATGTTGAAATTAACACCATTTAGTACCTTGTTTTTATTTTCATAACCAAACACAACGTCCTTATACGAGATTTCTCCCTTTACTTCATCTACATGAATGGCATTAGGTCGATCCTCTTGCTCCGGCTTCATGTTTAACAGATCAAGATATCGTCTAAAACCAGCAATTCCTTTAGGATACATCTCCATAACCGCGTTTAATTTATTTATTGGACCAACCATAACATTGGCAAGCAAAACAAACGCTACAAACTCACCGTAAGTCAGTTGGCCATCGATCACAAACCATGTTCCGCATAACAAAACAAAAATAAGTAGAAACTTCATTAGAATTTGGCTGAATGCTGTGTGTTTTGCCATGATTTTATAGGACGCTAATTTTGAAAAGCGAAAATGATTATTGTTAGCTGAGAATTTATCCATCTCATGCTTTTCATTTACAAATGCTTTCACTACACGAATACCTGTTACATTGTTCTCGACGCGAGAGTTAAAGTCGGCAATACTGCCAAACAACATCGTCATGGCAACCGACATTTTCTTCCCGAAATAATAAGTAAATAAAATTAAAAATGGAACGAGCACAAAGGTTAATACAGCAAGCTTCCAGTTGATTGAAAGCATAATACCAAACGCACCTAAGAGAGTCATAATAGAAATAGCCAATTCCTCTGGACCATGGTGAGCAACTTCACCTATATCCATCAAGTCATTTGTAAGACGAGAGATCAAATGTCCCGTTTTGGTATTATCAAAATATTGTACAGACTGATTTTGGATATGCGCAAACAAATCTCGTCTCATATCTGTTTCAATATTAATACCTAGCTTATGTCCCCAATACGTTACCACATAATGAAAACCACCATTAAAGATATACATGGAGAAAAGACCTAATCCACCCCAAAAAATCCATTGCCAATTCCCTGAAGGCAGCAGGTTATCAATAACATGATTAACCGCAAGAGGAAATGCAAGTTCTAAGGCTCCAGCTAATATTCCACAAAACAGCGTAAACGCAAACAGACGTTTATACGGTTTGTAATAAGACATAAATGCTCGTAACATGGTTTTGCTCCTTTTTCACACTTCTGATATTCATTCTCATTTATCTAGTTTACGATACTGGCTTTTACTTAGCAATAATTAGTTTCTGAAGTTTTACACAATAGGAGACATTGCTTCACACACTAAGAGAATATATTACAAAAGTGATTGAATTTCTGCCCACAAAAAAAGTAAGATGAACAGCTGACGTGTTCACCTTACTTTTTTCTACTGTCATGTCATTGAGTTGATAACCTCCGCAACGGTTTTCACCAAAAAGCGAAGATCCTGCTCTGTTGAGGTTAGAGGAGGAGCAATAATAAGCACGTTTCCTCCATCAGGTATGGTATCGCTGTTTTTACCGATGATTAGTCCTTTTGCCTGACATGCAGCTACGATAGACTTCATCGTTGCATCAGAGGCGGGCTTCTTAGATTCTTTGTCTATTACTAATTCAATTCCATATAGAAAGCCGATCCCACGGACATCGCCTACCCACTCGTTTTCTGTAAGTTGCTTCAGCTCACCTAAAACCGTTTCACCTAACTCTTCTACTCGATCAACAATCTTTTCACGCTCAAGTATTTCAATTGCTTTTAAAGCCACTGCACAAGAGGCAGGATGACCACCATATGTAGAAATGTGCCGGAAGTGATGGTCATCAGATCCTTCTTTAAACGATTCATAAATGCTTTGCTTCACGCATGTTGCTCCGAGCGGCAAATACCCACTCGTTAACCCTTTTGCTAACGTGATGATATCTGGTTTGAAATTTTCCGCATGCATATACCCAAACATTTTGCCGGTGCGACCAAAGCCCGATACCACTTCATCCAAAATTAACAAGACATTATACTTGTCACAGATCTCCCTCACTCGATCGTAATATAAGGAGGTTTGAGGATATAAAACGCCACCTCCCGAAATAATTGGCTCCATGATAAAGGCTGCAACCGATTCTGGTCCCTCCCAGAGAATGGTCTGCTCCAGATAATTTGCAGCTAGTTCATCATCTCTCTGTGAATCTCCAAAGCTTGAGCGATAGGCGTATGGAGGAGGTACATGTAAAAACCCAGGGGCTACAGGATCATATTTCATCTTGCGGTTAGCCTGCGCAGTGGCACTAAGAGCCCCCAGTGAGTTCCCGTGATAGGCGCGATAACGCGAGATGATCTTATACTTCTCTGGATGCCCTGTCTGTTTATGGTGTTGTCTTGCAATTTTAAAGGCTGTTTCATTTGCATCTGACCCTCCATTCGCAAAAAAGGTGCGGTATCCGCCCAAAAGCTGATCAAGCTTTTCAGCCAGCGCAATGGCTGGCTTATGACCAAAAGATAATGGAAAATATGCGAGTTCACTCATTTGTTTTGTTGCAGCTTCTATCATCTCCGTTTGTCCATGGCCGAGATTAAGGCACCATAATCCAGATACACCATCCATAAACCGATTACCATTTGTATCTGTAAACCACGATCCATCTCCTTTGTCAGCAATAAAAGGTAATGCATCGGGATGGTAACGATGCACGGCATGCCACAAATACGATTGATCTTTATCTTCTATCGTTTTGTTTGCTGGTGTATTCATCATGAGGCGTTCTCCCTTCATCATTTAGCTTCAGAAAGCTCTAACACTGTCTCCAATAAGACATTAACGCCATTCTCACATTCTTTCCACGTTGTATATTCATCTTCATCGTGACTTTTGCCTCCTGCACTCGGAACAAAAATCATAGCAGTAGGTACCATGGTTGCGATGAATTGAGCATCGTGCCCCGCTCCACTAACCATACGTTTATAGGGTAGATTTAATGTCTGAGCTGACTTCTCAATCGTTTGAACCAAATCCGAATCAAACCAAACAGTCTCTCTGGACCAAAGCTTTTTGACTGTGAGGGAGCAACCACTTTTTTGTTGCTTCACAATTTCATCTATAATAGCCTCAACCTCTTGTAAAATCTCTTCATTTTGATGCCGCGCTTCAAGAGAAAAAACAACTTTATTTGGAATGACTGTATGGATATTTGGGTAGACATTAAATCGCCCCATTGTATAAACAAGCGTGTCATTAAGACTACTTAATCGTTGATGAAGTTCACTCATACACAAATTTGCAGTCGTGAGCGCATCCTTTCTCATGTTCTGCGGTGTAGTCCCTGCGTGGTTTGATTCACCGGTAATCTCTATTTCATAACAACCCATTCCTACTACACATTCAACTGCTCCAATTTGTAGAGACTCCGCTTCTAAGATCGGTCCTTGTTCAATGTGAAGTTCGAGAAAGGCTTTGCCACTTAATAAGCGATTTTCTATAGAACCCACATAACCGATTTTGTTTAATGCATCTGCAAATGTAACTCCTTCTGTATCTGTAACACCCATCATTGTCTCTTTATCAAATTTTCCAGAGACTATTCCAGAAGTCATCATGGAAGGCTCAAATCGTGCTCCTTCTTCATTTGTAAAATTAATGAGGACAATCGAACACTCTGGTTTGATCTTGTTCCGGACAAAACTGCGCGCCACTTCTAGTCCCGCCACGACTCCTAGCACACCGTCAAAGCGTCCTCCTTTTTTGACAGAATCAAGATGAGAACCCATATAGATAGCTGGTCTATCGGGATCTTCTCCTTCTAACGTACTGTACATAATACCTAAATCATCGACTGTAACGACCATATCTAATGCTTCACATTGGCTACGGAAATACTCTCTAGCCTGTAAATCCTCTTCTGAAAGAGCTAGTCTTGTTACTCCTTGATTTTCTGTCGCTCCAAATGCAGAAAAATCTTCTAGAGTCTGTCGCAATTGTGCTCCATCAATGACTAGTTTCTGTTGATTCATGTGGCTCTCCTTTCATTTGCTAGCTGCAAGGCAAGCATCGTCGTCACGTATTTCCTTGCATTCGCATTGCCTAATTGCAGAGTGGTTGGTTCAGTAGAATCGGCTCGTTTCAACAGCACTTCGGACCCGTTTAAATGATCCTTTACATCATCAATTAAATAACCCTGCTCTAGCAATTCATCTAGCTTCTGCTTTTCATCTATATATTGTTGATGCTCGGCCATGCGACTCCCTCCGCTCTATGCTTCTTCTGCTAATAATTCTTCTTTCCCTGATTCAGTTTCATCGATTGTCCAATCTCGACCAACCGTTAGTCCTAGGTAAAGTTCGTCATTTGGGTTCTCAAGCTCCGCCTGTTTGTACTTTTTAAACCACCAATACTTTGCACTCACGTAATATAGTAGACCGCCAACGACAAATCCTACTAGATAGGAATAACTAGGTATGAGTAGAGAGACACCTCCACCAATCACCCAGGATAGTAATCCAGCAAGATTCATTCCTTTCCAATAATGGTACTGCCCTTTATCTTCATAGAGCTCGGTGACATTCACTCGCCTTTTCCGAATAAAATAATAATCTGCTACCAATATGCCTACGATAGAGGCAAGAATACCACCAACGATTAATAAAGCCGGTACAATAATTGCAAATAGATTCCATGGCTGAACTAGGACCCCGATTAAACCGGCAATGATTACACCAACCCAGTGTGGAACACGAGGACCGCCCACATTAGAAAAAATAGTGGCTGCAGGAATTAAGTTTGAAGATGTGTTTGTGGACCATTGCGCCAACGCAATCATCAGCATCAATACACCAAGTAGCAGAATATTATTTGTTGTTTCAAGCAATGCATCGACTGGATTCGAGATGGATACAGCGATATAAGAAACCGCTCCAACAATCACCATAAAGGTATGAACCAAGGGCATTGCAATTAAACTGCCAATCAATTGACCTTTATTACGCTTAAACCAATTTCGCTCGTACTTTGGTGCTTTTATAAATCTAGAAATAGATGGCATGTCTGCAGCCAAGGTTCCCCAGAAACCCATTGTAGCCATAGCAATAACGGCAAACGATCCGATCATCGCTGGACCTGCTACCGGATTTTCTACCCATCCCCAGATATTTCGGCCGGCTGCCTGCGCTTGATCTGATAAGGTGATATACATCCACCCTGAAATGATCACGATGATAGGAGCAGCTAGGTTCGCAAATCGTTCTACAGCTTTTATTCCAAAAGCTGTATTAAACAACTGGAGTGCTGCAAATACAAGGAAGCAAAGAAACCACTGATCAATGCCAAATACCATTAGTAAAATAGCATTCATTCCTGTTGCCCCAAAAAACGTGTTTACACCAAACCAACAGGAAGCGACAAATCCTCGCATGATGGATGGGATATGTGTACCAATTGTGCCAAATGGAGCTCTGAGATAGACAGGAAAGGAGAGCCCATGTTCAATACCGATATCTCCCGTTAAGGTCATACAGATTCCAATTCCAATGGATCCGACAAGCGTCGCCAAAATGACTAGGTGGAGCGGAAGTTGTTGAATTCCGTCTCCTCCAATCGCAAACGCAGCTAGCACCACCGCCATACTTACCCAAAGAATGGCAAAACAAGCTGTACTCATTTTTCGATTTTGCTGAGAGATAGGAAACAAATCAGGAGATTTCAGATACCCACTTTTGGCCATTGTACACATTCATCCTCTCATTATGGTTTTACACATTACACTCGTTCTGCTAAGGCTGAGTTTCTTAATTGCTCGCTGTATTTAGCTCTTTTAATATACGTTCCATCTCCTATCGTTCCTTTGTACGTATCATCCTGGATAATGACTTTTCCTTTTGAGAGCACCGTTTGTACCACCCCTTTTACCCGTTTGCCTTCAAACGCGTTATAATCAACTTTCATATGATGAGTTTCACTTGAAATCGTTCGAACAGTAAAAGGGTCAAAGATAACAAGGTCTGCATCTGCACCTACGGAGATCGTCCCCTTTTTTGGATAGAGTCCAAAAAGCTTTGCCGCACGCGTTGAGGTAATGTCCACAAATTGGTTTAGGCTAATTCTGCCCTCCGCGACGCCTTCTGAATAGAGAATACTCATACGATCTTCTATCATCGGTCCACCATTTGGTATCTTGGTAAAATCATCAATGCCTAGACTTTTCTGGCCTTTAAAGTCAAAGGAACATTGATCACTTCCAATCGTCTGCAAAGCCCCTGTGCGTAATGCATTCCATAAGACCTCTTGATGCTTTTTCTCACGCAAAGGCGGTGACCACACATATTTAGCTCCTTCAAAATCCGGTTTTCTCAGATCATCTAGATCAAGAGTTAGATACTGCGGACATGTCTCTCCCCATACATCCGCACCCTTACGACGGGCTGATTCGATTTGTTTCACTGCTTCTTCACAGCTTACATGAACAACATATAGCTGCGAGCCAGCAAGTGATGTGAGCTGACACGCACGTCCGGTCGCTTCGCCTTCTGCTTCAACAGGTCGAGTCAGTGCATGATAAATCGGATCTGTTTGACCGTTTGCTAATGCTTCTTTGGTCAAATAATCAATGACGTCTCCATTTTCCGCGTGCACCATCACAAGTGCTCCTAATTCCTTTGCTTTTATAAGCGTTTGAAACAAGGTGGCATCATCTGCCTGGAAGACATTTTTGTAAGCCATAAATACTTTAAAAGATGTGATACCATCCTCTTGGATAACAGAAGGTAATTCTGCTAATACATCTTCTGTCATTTCACCAATCATGAGGTGAAAACTATAATCAATCGCTGCTTTTCCTTTTGATTTTTCATGCCATGTCTTAATCGCGTTTTTGAGTGGCTTTCCCTTCTCTGTTAAACAAAAATCAACGACTGTGGTTGTCCCTCCAAATGCAGCCGCAGTTGTTCCTGATGTAAAATCATCCTTTGTCACTGTGCCTCCAAAAGGCATATCTAAATGTGTATGAGGATCTACTCCTCCAGGAAATACATAACAACCTTCCGCTTCAATGACATCTGCTCCTTCTAGTGGAAAGTCCCTGCCAATCGCCGCTATCTGCTCACCTTCAATTAATAGATCTGCTTCAAATGTATCCGATGCCGTTACAATAATGCCGTTTTGAATGATTGTTCTCATCGCTTTCCCTCCTAAGAATTAGACACATGTAATGACTTCATTGCTCGCTGCCTGTCATTCCAAGATAGTGGTGGTAGCCCGTTTGCTATTGTGACCATATCAATGGCACCATCAACAGGACACACAATCGAACAAAGATTACAGCCTACACATTCATCTTCGTCAACCATTAAGTATGATGCGCCCGTTCCATCCTTGTACCTGCTAATACATTGATGAGCGGTATCTTCGCATGCTATTTGACACTTATTACAGTTAATACAGGTCTCTGTATTGATTCGAGCGACAATTTGGTGATTCAGATTCACATTGCCCCAATCTGAATATTTGTGTACAGAACGCCCAATTAGCTGCTGGACTGAATCGAGTCCTTTTTCATCTAAATAGTTACTTAATCCATCAATCATATCCTCAACAATTCGGAATCCATGATGCATTGCTGCTGTACAAACCTGAACATTTGAAGCCCCCATCAGCATAAACTCAACCACGTTCTGCCAATTAGAGATCCCACCAATGCCTGAGATTGGTACAGTTACTCGCTCATTTCTGGCACACTCACCAAGCATATGCAGTGCAATCGGTTTAACCGCCGGACCACAATAACCACCATGCGTTCCGATCCCATCTACATTTGGAACGGTGTCCCATGTATGAATGTCCACCGACGCCAAACTATTTATTGTGTTGATGAGGCTGATCGAGTCTGCACCACCAAGAACAGCCGCCTCTGCCGTTGATGTAATATCCGTGATGTTTGGGGTGAGTTTAACAATGACAGGAGTCTCCGCAACCTCTTTAACCCAATAGGTCTGTTGTTCCACCAAGGATGGAACTTGACCAGAAGCTGCTCCCATGCCTCTCTCAGCCATACCGTGTGGACAGCCAAAGTTCAGCTCTAAGCCGTCTACCCCAATGGCTTCCACTTGCTTTACAATCTCATGCCACTTCTCCTGCTGTGGCTCAACCATTAACGACGCAACAATCGCTCGATCTGGAAATCGCTTTTTTGTCTCAGCAATCTCACGTAAGTTCACCTCAAGTGGTCGATCGCTAATAAGCTCAATATTGTTAAAACCAGCCACTCTCTGCCCATTAAATGAAACAGCAGCAAAGCGGGAGGTAGAATTAATAATTGGTTCGCCAAGTGTTTTCCAAACTACTCCTCCCCATCCTGCCTCAAACGCACGTTGCACCTGGTAGCCAGAATTAGTTGGTGGCGCGCTTGCCAGCCAAAATGGATTAGGTGATGCAATTCCTGCAAGATTGCTATATAAATCAGCCATAAACTACCTCCTACGCACTAGTTTCTGCTCGTTGTCCCATTAGCTTTTGATGAACGCCATAAGCCGTTTGCTTTCCTTGCTCCGCTGCAGAGACGACCATCGCTTCACCTTGCCCATTTCCAAAAATCACATCCCCACAGGCAAATATCCCGCTGACGGACGTTTCTAAAGTCTCTTGATCGACTTCGATCACACCATAAGTGGTTTTTATACCTGCCTTTTGTAGCCAGTCTGTATAGCGAGACTGACCAATGGCACGGATGACAAAATCAACGTCAAGCGAGTGACTCCGTTTGGTCGGAATTGCTCTGCGCCTGCCATCCACATCTGGCTCTGCAAGCTCCATATCTACACATTCAATCGATTGCACTCTACCTGATTGATCACCATTAATCTTTGTTGGAGAAGTCAACCAACGAAACTCCACGCCATCTTGTTTGGCAAACTCATACTCAAAGTCGTAAGCAGTCATTTCTTCAGCCGTTCTCCGGTAAAGTATTTTTACGTTTTTTGCCCCTAGTCGAGTGGCACAAGTTGCTCCATCGATGGCAGTATTGCCAGCTCCAATCACCACTCCACTTTTTCCAATAAACTGATTAGAGAGCTGACCGTTTTTGGTAGCCTTTACAAATTCAACGGCATCATAAACTCCTTCAAGTTCTTCTCCTTCAATCTTTAAAAGAGGAACAGATGACATACCAATTGCGAGGATCACGGCATCAAATGTTTTGGTGAGTGTACGCAAATCGATATCCCTTCCGACTTTTGTATTTGTATGAATCGTGACACCAACTGATTTCACCTGTTCTACTTCCCAGAAAGACACTTGTTTCGGTAGTCGGAACGAGACAATGCCATACGTGTTAAGACCTCCCGCTTCCGCTTCAGCCTCATATATCGCGACTTCATAACCCATCACAGCTAGTTCTCTGGCCGCTGATAATCCAGCTTGGACCTCCGCCTACAATAGCCACGGATTTACCTTTTGCATGTCCTGCCTTAAAAAGGACCTTTTCATTTTGCATTGCCCAATCCGTCGCATAACGCTGTAGTTTGCCAATTAAGATCGGTTTAGTTGATTCATTAAGGACACAGGACCCCTCACACAGCTCTTCTGTTGGACAAACTCTTGCGCAGCTTGCCCCAACTGGGTTAGCTTCCATAATCGTGCGCGCCGAACCAAGCAAATTATCCGTCGTAATTTTTTTGATAAACGACGGAATATCAATACCCGTTGGACACGCGGTTATACAGGGTGCATCATAGCAATACAAACAGCGACTTGCTTCCTCAAACGCTTCCTGAGCCGATAATGGCAGCTCCACTTCCTCAAAATTCAAACGCAACCTGTCTAGGTGATTCTCATTCATTTATGATTTCCCCCCATTCGCTGACAACTCCAATTACTATTTCCTACTACTACCATAAAAGCGCAATATTCAGACATCAACGACCTTGTTAGATAATGTGATAGATAATTTGGTATAACTGCATGTCGACCATTTAATTAGATCAAATCTGACATAATTCGCACCCTAATAGCGAAAGATTGACAGATATTGATCCTAGCTGATTATTAGATTTTCACAAAATGATGACATCTTATTTGGAATATGCGGTATCGTACGTGGTATGATGAAGTATACAACTATTTCGGGGGTGTCACTTTGGGCAAGCGTATTCTACTCTTTTTATTAACCAATATTTTGATTATGACAACCGTTGTCATCGTTTGGGGATTACTTGTTAATTTCACAAGCCTTGATTTAAACTTTAGAAATGACAGCGCACTAGGCATCAATCTTCCTGCTGTGATGATCTTTAGTTTGATTATTGGTTTTGGGGGAGCCTTCATTTCATTGGCTATGTCAAGATGGGTAGCCAAAATGATGATGAAAGTAAAAGTCTTGAATCCAGACGAATCACTTACACAAGCAGAACGTGCCATCGTTGAGAAGGTTCATCGCCTTTCACGCGCAGCTGGTTTGGCTCACATGCCAGAAGTTGGGATTTATCAGTCAGCTGAGGTTAACGCCTTCGCAACTGGCCCATCAAAAAAACGTTCATTAGTAGCCGTATCTTCAGGCTTACTTCAAACGATGGATGATGCTGCAGTTGAGGGTGTAATCGCTCACGAGGTTGCTCACGTAGCAAACGGAGACATGGTTACCATGACCCTACTTCAAGGCGTTGTGAATACATTTGTTGTATTCTTATCACGAGTAATCGCAATGATCGCTTCTCGTTTTGTCCGTCCAGAATTACAGTTTGTTGTGCAATTTGCAGCGATCATTATTCTGCAAATTCTCTTCTCGATTCTTGGTAGTATGGTTGTCAGCGCCTACTCACGCCATCGTGAATTTCACGCAGACCGTGGCGGGGCAGACCTTGCTGGTAACGACAAAATGATTCATGCACTCCGTTCATTAAAACAATACGCTAATCGCGCTGTTGCAAATGATCGTACCGATGATTCAGCCATTCAAACAATGAAAATTAGTGGTAAGGGCGGAATGATGAAACTTTTATCTACTCACCCTGACCTAAATGATCGTATCGCTCGTTTAGAGCAACGTTAATATTGAGGAAGCGACTCCATGATTGGGGTCGTTTTTTTGTGTGGGTTGGGGCTGGCGGGGCGCGGAGGCGTTTAGCAAGAGAGATTCGCGTGAAGGCAAGACGGACAGAAGATTTGGCAAGAGGGATGGATGTTTTAGCAAGACGAAAAAGCGTTAGCAAGACAAATAGCCATTTAAATAAGACCGATACGACCTGGAGCAAGAACTCCCCCTCCTCACCAAGATCTCTGCTCCCTCCATCAAGAACTACTCCTCCTTACCAAGACACCAGCTCCCTCCATCAAGAACTACTCCTCCTTACCAAGACCAATTTCGTCGCCATTTCTCATCCCCCCAAAAAAACGAGCACTACCCCAAATTGGGCTGTGCTCGTTTTATCTATTCAGAACTTTATTGCTCATTCACGCACTATCTATGTGTCTTTAAGTACCTTTTCTAAATGATTGATATCATCTTTTATCACGTTGGAGAAGCGAGTCTCTTTTTCGGTCATTTTCGCTCTTAACATTTTAAGAAAATCCAATTCCCGTTGAAATAGTTCTCGCTCTATGCGATCAATCATAGATATTCTCCTCACTTCAAATAATGGCTGATTTCTATACTATCTCTATAACCATTTATGGGAAGGTAGAAACATGATCTAGTAAAAAACCGCAACCAGGTTTGGTCACGGTTCTCTCGTTTTATGCTTTAAATACACCATTATCCCCGAAAAAACGATCGATTCGACGTTCAACTTCATCGTTTTCGACAAGAGGTGGTGCATGATGTGGCTTAATTCTTGCATCAATAATGACTGCATCACATCCCCAGTGCTTATGCTCTGTAAAGCTGTTCACACCATAGATATCATGTGATGGATTGCTTCTTGTAAATGTGGTCCAGAGGAAGTTATCCTTAGTCTCGCTTACGAAACGACTATCATCGGCCAAAATAAGCAACGGACATGAGCTTAAGCTACCTGCTTCAGCTAATTCTTTTGTCAGTTGCTCAAGCTCTTGAGCTGCTTGATCGTAACTAACAAACGGGTTCAATTCAAAACTAACAACTCCCGGTGTGACAAGTTCCGCATTTTTTACAGATTGAAGCGCTACGAGTTCTTCTGGTACTGAGCCACAAAGAGTACGTTTTTTCTCACCATACGCAGCAAATACAACCTTACTTCCGCTATTTAAACCCGTTCCGCTATAATCGAGTGTATCAATGGTTGTATTTGTATAGAAGTGAAGATCGCGCCGAAGATCCATTCGTTCTAAGACATACCGCAAAAAGGCTAGCTCATCATGTGTACTAATTGGCTGATCCTCTTCTGCTGTAATAAACAAATACTTCGCCAAGCTCAACTGCCCGAATCCGAGCACTCGGTTAGCAATCGTCAAAAGTTCTGTTGGCTGCTTAACCTTTTGATAAGGCGTATACCGTTCACTTCCTAGTGCAAATAAAAGCGGGTGCACACCGGCTGCATCAACAGCATGAACCTCTTTCACACCAGGGAGTTCTTGGGTGACAGCTTTTCCTGTTAACTCATGAATAATTGCACCAAAGCTGGTATCCTCTTGCGGAGGACGGCCCACCACGGTAAATGGCCAGATTGCATTTTGTTTTGCATATACTTTATGAACCTTCAGAACCGGAAATTCATGAATTAAGCTGTAATAACCAAGATGGTCACCAAACGGACCCTCTGGTTTTGTTTCATCCGGATAAATTTCACCGGTAATCACAAAATCAGCGTCATGACTAACACAGTAGCCATCTTCATAGCTATAGCGGAATCTACGTCCCGCCAATAGCCCAGCAAACAGCGTTTCGCTTAATCCTTCTGGTAGCGGCATCACTGCAGAGAGAGTATGTGCAGGTGGTCCACCAACAAAAATACTAACTTTGAGTGGCTCTCCTTTTTTAGCTGCCTCTGTTTGGTGCACTCCAATACCTCGTTGAATCTGGTAATGAAGCCCAATTTCTTTATTAGGCTCGTATTCATTTCCTGTTAACTGTACTCTATACATGCCAACATTGGCACTTTTTATACCAGGATTAGATGGGTCTTCACTATATACTTGTGGCAAAGTAACAAATGCCCCTCCATCCATTGGCCAGGAATGAATTGGTGGCAAATCAGAAATTGAGATTTCCTCAAATCCAGCGCCAGAAAGACTTGATTTCTTTTGCGGCAAAGCCTTGAGTGCAGCCAGTCCCTTACCTGCATTCTTAATCGGGTGTTTGGCCGCCTTCATTGGATCATCACGTAATTCTACTAACTCTTTAATATCCTCCCAATTTTTTCGGAACATAAATTTACTACGTTCGGGAGTACCAAATAAGTTGGAAACGGCACGATATTTTGATCCCTTCACGTTCTCAAACAAGATAGCTGGTCCACCCTGCTGATAAACTCTACGCTGAATTGAAGCCATCTCAAGATATGGGTCAACCTCTTCTTTTATACGAACAAGATGTCCGTGTTTCTCTAAATCTATAATCGTTTCTTCTAGGTTTTGATACATAGAGTTTTAATTGGAGCACATGTTACCGGCACCCCGTTCCTTTCTGCTGCTCATAAGCGGCTAATCAATATGTATCTATCATATCATTAGTCATTACTGCGCTTCCAATGATATTGTATATTACAAAAAACCCTGCTTTCGCAAGGCTTTCAGGATATATAGTACATATTATCTTCCTAACCAAGCCACCATCAACAGCTAGTGTAAATCCATTTACGTAGTCTGATGCAGAGGAAGCGAGAAATACGACTGCTCCCTGCATGTCTTTAGGTTGTCCCCATCTTTCTGCAGGGATTCGATCAAGAATTTGTTTACTGCGTGTTCCATCTTCAATTAAAGCCGTATTCATATCTGTTTCCATGTAGCCTGGTGCAATACAATTTATATTGATTCCATGCTTCGCCCACTCATTTGCTAGTGATTTAGTAAACTGCATCACTGCACCCTTACTTGCTGCATATGCCGGAACTGTGAGACCACCTTGGAACGATAATAATGAAGCTAAATTAATGATTTTACCGCTTTTTTGTTCAAGCATTCTTTTTCCAACCTTTTGACACAAAAAGAATACAGCGTTCGCATTCACATCCATAACCATATCCCAATCTTCTTTAGGGAATTCAACAGATGGGTGCCTAGACTGAACACCCGCATTATTTACCAAAATATCAATGGATCCCATGCTCTGCTCAATCATATCAAGCAGTTCATCGTATTTATGGTGATCCTGCAAGTCAAAAGCAATACTCAAACCTTTTACACCTAATTCGGCCATTTCATCAGCAAACGTATCCTGCTTCACTCTGGAAATAATGACAACATTAGCTCCAAGCATGAGCTAAGCCTTTTGCCATGTCTTTCCCAAGACCTCTACTGCCTCCTGTTACGACTGCTACTTTTCCAGTTAAATCGAATAAATTAGACACTCTTACGCCTCCCCTGTAAAATCAAATAATACTTTTACGGCATCTGATGATTGCGTTAACAAATCAAAGCCCTCTTTTGCCTCTTCTGGGGGTAATGTATGTGTGATAATCGCTTGATATTGATCATGTTTCATTAATAAATCTAAAGCAATATCAAAATCCTTATCTGTATACACACGAACAAATTGGATTGACAGCTCTTTAAACATTCCTTTTAGTAGATTCACTTCTGCAGGTTTTTTATAGCCAGCTATGATCACAATCTTACCTCTAACTCTTACAGATTCCATAACATTTGCAAGAACTGCGGGGTGTCCTGCACAATCAAATACACAGTCATACCCTGATCCGTTTGTTTGAGTGTTAACAAAATCCATAACAGGAGTATCTAATGGATTAATAGCGACAAACCCTAACTCTTCAGCTTTTTTTAGTCGGTGAGCATTGGTCTCAACAATAACGACTTCTGATGCACCTGTTGCTCTTAACGTCAAAGCCAGACATAAGCCGATTGTACCTGCTCCAAATACTAATGCACGATCTCCTGGCGTGTAACCTCCTTGGCGAATCGCATGAACCGTTACAGCAACTGGTTCAGCAAGCGCACCGACCTCAAGTGGCATCTGCTCAGGTAGGGTGACAATATTTCCAACAGGTACATCAACAAATTCAGCCATTCCACCGTCACAATCAATTCCAATTAGCTTAAGAGTTTCGCAAACATGCGGGTGTCCAGTCGTACACGGTGTACACTGACCGCAAGAGAGTAATGGGTTAACCGTAACCTTAGTACCAGCAGGAAGGGAAGGGTGTCCATTCTCTATTGTCCCCGAAAATTCATGGCCCATCGTTAGATTCTCTTGAGCACGTGGGTGGGTTCCCGCAAAAATACTTAAGTCTGTTCCACAGATTCCAAGCATACGCCGTTCGAATTCGCACAGATTGAGTAGTAAGCTCTAATTTTTTTTCTTTTGCTATTACCTTTCCGGCTTTTTCATAAACAATCGCTTTCATTTCTCCACTCCTCCATACATTTCTCTATTAATCAAACAATCCTAATAATTCAGGGACTATTAAAGACAGCTCCGGAATAAACGTTACGAGTAATAATACAGCTACTGTTACCACAAAAAACGGCATTAAAGGCTTAATGACATGTTCCAGTTTTAATCCGGCAACTTTTGATCCTACAAATAATACAGGTCCCATTGGAGGCGTAATCGTTCCAATACTTAAGTTAAAGACAATCATGATCCCAAAGTGAACCGGATCAACACCATAGCTCTGAGCAATTGGCCAGAAAATTGGTGTGAAGATCAAAATCGCAGGGGTGGGATCTAGGAACGTCCCGATTAATAGAAGAACAATGTTCATAATCAATAGAATAATAATGATGTTATCTGTAAAACCAAATAATGAATTAGCTAATAAAGATGGAATATTTGTATAGGCCATCACCCACGACATAATCATTGATACCCCAATCAAGAAAATAACAATAACCGTTGTTCGAGTGGCCGTTAAGAAAATTAATGGTAGATCCTTAACCTTAACCGTTCGGTAGATAAAGGAGAGCAATAACGAATAAATAACAGCAATGGCTGATCCTTCTGTAGCTGTAAATACTCCACCTACAATCCCACCTATAACAATCACAATCAACATCAGACTAGGTATAGCCTGTGCAAAGACCTTAAGTGCTTGCTTAAATGTAACAGATTCAGAGCGAGGCATATTTTTCTTTCTAGCCATAAAGAAAATAACAGCCATACAAGCTAGTCCCCAAAGGATTCCAGGTAGGTAACCAGCAATAAATAAAGCGGCAATCGAAGTCCCTCCACTTGCCAGTGAATAAACAATTAATGTGTTACTAGGAGGAATAATCATCCCTGCAGGAGCGGATCCAATATTAACAGCCGCACTGAATTCTTTTTTGTAGCCTTCCTTTTCTTGAAGTGGACCCATTGTCTGACCTACAGCCGCAGCCGATGCTACAGCAGAGCCACTAATTGACCCAAATAACATATTAGCTACTACGTTTGTGTGAGCAAGAGACCCAGGCATTCTTCCACTTATAACCTTCGCACAATTTATGAGACGAAGAGCCATTCCTCCATTATTCATAATGACTCCTGCTAAAACAAAGAATGGAATAGCAAGAAGAGTAAAAGAGTTCATTCCAATAAACATTCGTTGAGCCGAAACGATTAAACCTTGATTCAATCCTACGATGCTGATGATTGCAAGCATCGAACCCAATCCTACACTAATACTGATTGGTACACCTAAGACAAGCATGACACCAACTACAGTGAATAAGATTAGAGCAGCCTGTAATGCTATATCCATGTATTAACCCCCATATCGTTAGAAGCTCCGCTTACCTGTAAGCGCATACAAATTAGCTATACTATATAAAATAATAAACAACCCACTGATCGGAATTGCGCTATAAAGAAATCCGATTGGAACCCCTAGAGAGGCAGATGTCTGCGACCAGGTAATAATAACCAGCTGTAAGCCACCTACAAACATAACCAGCAGCGTGAAAACAATTGTCACAATCTCAATCATCCAATTTAAACCGTATTGAACAGGTTCGGAAAATTTTTCTTTAATAAAATCAATCGCCATATGTCCCTTTTCACCAAATACAAAGGCTCCTCCAAATAACGCCAACCAAACAAAACAATACTTTGCCAATTCCTCAGAAAATGAACTTGGTGCATTAAAGAGAAATCGTGTTGCAACTTGCCAGGTTACTAGTGCTACAAGAAACACAAACAATGAGATACTGAATATACTAAGCACCTTATCTAATAGTAGCTTGATCTTATTCATCGCAGATCTCCTTCTCTACTTAAATGATTCTGCAGCAGCCTGCACATCGTTATATAATTTCTCAGACTCAGGCGTACTGAGCTTACTTTGTATAACTGGGGCTACAGCTTCCTGAAAAACGTCCATGTCCACTTCATTAAATGTAGCGCCGACCTCTTCCGCTTTTTGAACGGCCTGCTCTACCTCTGCATCAAATAGTTCAACTTGATGATTTACTGCTAATTGGATTTCTTCCATAAAAATTTCTTGATGTTCATCAGACATTCCGTCTACAAAATTTTTGTGACCGATAATATAATCTGGTACCATTAAGTGTTGTGTATATGAATAATAAGGTGCGATTTCAGAATGATTTAAATTAGAGAAAATTAGCTCGTTATTCTCTCCACCATCTAATACACCCGATTGAATAGCAGTATACACTTCCCCTTGTCCCATAGGGGTTCCTGTCCCGCCCATTCGGCTCATCATCTGAATGTTAGTGTCACTATCTATGATTCGAATCTTCATTCCTGCTAGATCATCTGGTGTTTCAACTGGTTTATCCTTGTTATACACATTTCGAACCCCACCGTGAAAAGCACCCAAAACCTTCATACCTTCGTCTTCAACCGACGCATACAAATCATCTACAATTTCTGGATTTTGCAATACATCTAGTTGGTGTTCTTTTGAATAGAAAACATATGGCAAATTAAAAACAGCAAATTCATCCACAAGATTTTCCATTAGACTACCAACAACAACAGCCATATCAACAGCCCCAACCTGAACCATCTCCATTGACTCTCTCTGTGCACCTAACAACTCACTAGGGTAGATCAACACCTCGTATGCGCCATTCGTTCTCTCTTTTAATCGCTCACCCATTTCTTCAAGAGCAATATATTGGGGATTACTCTCTGGCTGATTAAAGGATATTCGAATAATTTTGGCGTCGGTTTGCGGCGTTTCCACCGCACCGACTGAGACAGTATCTGAAGAACAACCTGCTAGTAAAAGTATAGAACCTGCTCCAACTGCCAAGAAACGTTTCATATCATCTATAGCTCCTCTCACTACTTTAAGTCATTAACTGGATAGTGAACTGGCTCACCCTGCAAAAAGCGCACAGCTTCAAGAGCAACCTTCTCTTTTAGCTCAACAGCAGCCTGCTCTGAATACCAGCCCATATGCGGAGTACACAGGAAGTTATCAAGCTTAAGAATTGGGTGATCTTTTGCGACAGGTTCCTTCTCCAACACATCTACAGCTGCTCCTGCAATGTCTTTGTTCACTAATGCTTGCTCTAATGCCTCTTCATTAATGATTCCTCCACGAGAGACGTTAATTAGGTAAGCATTATTCTTCATTTTCTTTAATTCATCTGCTCCAATTAAGTTCTGCGCACGGTCCAGTGGACAATGAATCGAGATCACATCAGATTCCGTCAGCAGATCCTCAAAGCTTTTATATTCAACAAACTCAGGCATTCTATTTTGCTTCTCTTGATCGTACTTAGGATCATAAGCAATCACACGACATCCTAGCGCTGAAGCCTTCTGAGCAAATGCCGCACCAATACGACCAAGACCAATTACACCAACTGTTTGTTTACTGTGACGAAATAGCGGAACAGCATGCTGATAGTTCCATTCGCCTTCTTTTACACCTTTGACCATCTTATAAATACCGCGTGTAAACGCCAACATAAATGCCAAAGCATGATCCGCAACTTCCTGAGTTCCATAGTCAGGAACGTTACACACCTGAACTCCAAGCTCACTGGCAACATCTAGGTCTACATTGTTCACTCCTACACCATAACGAACCACCAGCTTTACATCAGACAAAGCTTGAAGAACCTCTCGTGTGATAGGTGCATATTGATTAATCAACACACTTGCACCCTGACAATTCTTAATTAGATCTTCTTCGGTTTTACACTGTTTCAACTCAAATTCAATCTCATTTTTCTCTAGAATTTTTGTTTCATATTCAATATGTTCATGGTCACAATCCGTTATATATACTTTAGGTTCCATTAGTCCACTCCTTAATTGATTAACGTAAGTCCTTCATTTCTACAAAATCCATATCATCAAAATCCTGGTTCTCTCCACACATTCCCCAGATAAATGTGTAGTTAGCCGTTCCTATGCCTGAATGAATCGACCAGCTTGGAGAGAGTACTGCTTGCTCATTTCTAACGACAATATGTCTTGTTTCATGCGGCTGACCCATTAGGTGGAATACATTTGTATCCTCTTCCATATTAAAATAAAAGTACACTTCCATTCTGCGCTCATGTGTGTGGCATGGCATTGTGTTCCAACCACTTCCTTTAGCGATTTCCGTCATTCCCATTGAGAGCTGACAGGTATCCAATACATCAGGATGAATGTATTGATTAATCACTCGCTCATTCATTGTGTCACTCGAACCAAGGAAGCGTTTTGCTGCTTGTTCTTTTGTGACTTTTCGAGTTGGATACGTATGGTGTGCAGGACAACTGTTTAAATAAAACTTGGCTTGGAGTTTGTGAATCCACAGAATAAAACGTGACATTTTCAGCTCCCATTCCAATATAAAGTGCTTCAGCATGGCCCACTTGATAGGTCTCATCTCCCACCTCAACATAACCATCTCCACCAATATTAATTGCGCCCAATTCTCTTCTCTCTAAAAAATATGCTGCAGATAATTGGTTCCCTTCAGGTAAACTCACGCCCGTATCAACAGGGTTTACGCCACCATAAATGATTCGATCTACGTGACTATAAGTAATCACAATTTCATTAGATTCAAAGACTTGCTCCATTAAAAATTGCTCACGTAACTTCTCAGTAGTGTACAAACGTACATCGTCTGGATGATGCGGATAAAGAGTTTTCAAAATAAACCTCTCCTTGTTTCATATTGTGGAACAATGTTTCATTATATATTCATCTTGATTATAAGCGCTTTCATAAATAAAGCAATGCTTTTTGGGAAATTTTATTCTAAATTTTTCCCTTGCTTATTTTTATCTGTACGAAGGGACTTTCATTTCATTTACAAATACCACTCTCTTGATTAAGATTAGAAGAACTACTCACAAAGGTGGAAACCCATGTCTACTGTCCAATCCGTCACCAGAGCTTTGTCTATACTGAACGTGCTTGCGGAGCATCCGAACGGAATAAAGATTACAACCCTTGCTTCAGAGCTAGAATTGTCAAAAGCAACAGTCCACCGACTTCTTGCGACATTAATATCGTCCAATTACGTACGACAGGACCCAGACACAGAACGCTACAAGATAGGCTATCAAATCGTTTCTCTAGCTACTCATTTTTTAAATCATTTTGATATTATTGAAGTTGCAAAACCACATCTAACAAAACTGTCCAACGATATTAATGAAACGGTCCACCTATGTATTGAAGATAAAGGACAAGCTTTATACATTGATAAAATAGAAAGTACACAGCCAATTGCGATGTATTCTCGTATTGGTACACGTGCGCCGATGTATTGTACTGCAGTTGGAAAGGTTCTCCTGTCCGGGATGTCTCCTACTAAATATGGAGAAGTGGTTCAAGAAATACAGTTCAATCAAGTGACAACTCACACGATTAACTCTGCTGAATCACTAGCCACTGAAATAAAGCTTGTGAAAGAGCAAAAATATGCGATCGATGAACAGGAGATTACAGAAGGTGTTCGGTGTCTAGCCTTTCCTTTATATAATTTTAAAGGAGAAATTGTAGCTAGCTTTAGTGTATCCGGCCCGGTAAATCGAATTACGGAACAGTATCTTCATGACTCATTAAAGGAAAAAATGAGAGAGACCGCTAATACAATTTCTCGTGAATTAGGCCATCTTCATAGTTTATAAAAGGATACAAAAAAAGGAGAAACGGGCACTTAAGCTGTCCGCTTCTCCTTTTTATTAAAATGAGAGGTCTTCTGATAAATCCAAGCTTCTACCTATTTGCTCATCTAAACTGCTTCCCTCTCAAACCACAACGCTATAACAGCAGCACTTATTCCCCCTACCAACTTACCAATCATCATATAAATCACCATGTCGCGATTAATACCAGCTACAAATCCAAGATGTCCTCCCAGTACAAATGCACCGCTAACGGAAAAAGCAACAACTACCACTTTGCCTTTAGCAGACATGTTATGTAACAAGGTGAAGGCTGGAATGACATGAGCAAGTGAGGCGACTAGACCCGTAACCGAATTCCCGTCTAAGCCAATTAAAGCACCAGCTTTTTCAAGTGGTTTGCGAAATATGGTCGAAATAAAGGCTACTAGAGGGAATGCGCCGGCTAGTACAACTGCAATTGTTCCAACAATCATCAATCCTTCAGAATATGGCGCCATCTCTTGAAATACTCTGTAGCCAGTGAGTAGCTCTAAACCAGCAATGAATAAACCAATGACACCAACAAACTGAATACTTTTTCCGAAGTAGATAAAAAGAGTAATGCATACATCTGGCTTTTTCCAAAGACCAAGCATAATAATCAAGGAAAAAAGGATTGGGATTAGTAGATTTAGCAAGATCATACTTATCTCAAAGCCTGCAAAAACCGCACCAACAAAGCAGCCCAACGGAATTGTGCCAAGTCCTATTAAAATTCCTTTTGAAAAAAATGCATAATCTTCTTTTTTTATGATTGATAAAGCAATTGGAAGGGTAAAGACAATGGTAGGACCTAGCATCGTACCAAGAAATACCCATGAGAATAAGCCTGCTTCAGGATCAATCGCCATCGCTTCCGCCAAAGCATATCCGCCCATATCCAACGCAAGGATTGTATTAGCAAACGATGCTGGATCCGCACCAATCAGTATGTATAAGGGAGAAACAACGGGTATAAGAAACTGTGCTGCAATTGGCGCTAACGTAATAATGCCAATCATCGCTAAGGCAACTGACCCCATACTTCCTATTCCATCTTGAAAAGCTTTGCCGAGTCCCATCTTATTACCCAAACAGTAATCAAGAGCTCCTAGCCCTAGAAAAACTGTCAACATGAGCATAATGCCCTCATTAATCAAAATCATCTTAGCAACAGCCTCTCAGGTGAATGATCTACACTCAAGTATACTTCTAGATTGTTCATCATTAAATAGAGGCAGCGAACTTTTTCCCTATACGAACCATTACACTTATTAGGAGGCTATTATTATGACTTGTGCAAAATGTGGAACAACACTATCACCAGAAAGTACATATTGCGAAAATTGCGGGGAGCACATTGCAACAGATCAACCCTCAATTGAACAACAGATCCCTCAACAAGAAGAGGCTAGTACGGTTGAGCAAGTAGAAAAAACACCTAATGAAACAGTTGAAAAAATAACAGCTGTAAGTAAAAGCTATTGGCAGTACTTCCTTGCTCACTTAAAGGCGCCAACTCAAAAAGGGATGGATTCGAACCACTCCAATACTAGTTTTGCCATCATTAACGCTGCACTTATTTCCATATTCTTTGCTTTGACTCTTTTTGCACAGCTTAGTCTACGTACGTCTAGTATGTTTGGTCTAAGCTTTACAGAGACCTTTATTCCTGGTCTAGTCTTTATGCTGCTCTTAATAGGCATTACTACAGGTGGCTTATTCCTAGCTATCAAAATAGTCTTTAAGTCTGAAGTAGATTTTAAAGCGCTATTCGTCAAATTTGGCGGGGTTTTACCTCTTCCTGTTGCATTGTCCGTTGCCGCTTTTATTAGTGGATTAATCGGCATTAGTGAGCTCACAAGTTTATTTATCGGCTTACTATTCTTAACCATTTTCGCACTGATGGTTTTAACCTATCAATCCTATCGCAAGCCCGGAGTCGACACGAACATTGATCCTTTATATGGGTTAGTTGGACTATTCGCGATCGTATTGATTCTACTATCTGTCATTTTTTCTTATATGTTAGCTGGGGTTTTGGTATCGATGTTGATGTAAATAGATAAAAGGCTCCAGTTAGTTTGGAGCCTTTTCTAATGTGAATTTTATTCGCATTCTATATTAACTAGGAGGAAAACATGTCCAGAGAATCTGCTTTAAAGGAACCAATAAATCTTAATGAAATTCCCTCAACCGAAGAAGAAGCACTTCAACTGTATATAGGGGAGAAGTATGATTATTACAAGAAAAAATGGTCAATTGGTCGAAACAGAAAACCTGCATTAGTTAGCTTTAATGTAGGAGGGTTTTTCGGAACATTCTGGTGGTCAGCAGGACGAGCGATGTATCTCTATGCTTCTTTTTTCTTTCTGTTCATGTTTCTTGCAGATCTTTTATTCTTACTTACTGGGTATGAGGTTTGGGAAGATTCGATTTATCCCACTGTAGGACTTGTGGTGTATGGTTTATTCGGAAACTATAATTACTATTACTACGCTATGAAAAAGGTTAAGAAAATGATGGGTGAGAACCGATCCAGAAGAGAGATAATAGCTGCAGGTGGGTTTAGATGGAGGAGGTTTTTCGCATGTATAGGTCTTACCTTTATCTATTTTTTATTCAGTGTATTTGTGTTAGGGATTGGATAAGAGCTGTACATATTGGCCCCGCTTTGTAGAGCAAAGATCCTATTTCACTGAATCTGAATAAACCTAAAGAAGCTTCCGCCTGGACAGAAGCTTCTTATCGTTAATTAGTTTGTTTCAGCTAACCAATCGGCCAATTCCTCGGTTTGCTCTACTATTGCAAAGGGATCGTAATACCAAGATCTCTCTTCCTGCCAAACATATACGCGATCGTTTTTGACCGCATCTAAACCACTCCAAATTGGGTCGCTTTTTAAGTCATCTATGGTTTTGTCATTTGATGTAAGAACAATATAATCTGCTGCATATTCATCCAGAACTTCAAATGATAGTTCTTTCCATTGTTCCTCCATGATAATATCTGCTACTTCCTCATCAGGTTGGAAATCAAGTGCTTGATACACAGCTTGTCCACCTCGGCCAAAATTATCTCCATACACATAGATCGATTTTCCTGTAGCCTCCAATATAGAGAAAGATGCATCTTCTCCAACGGCATCTTGTGCTTTTTGACGTGCTGCTTCAATTCGAGTCTGATAGTTCTCTAACCATTTTTCTCCTTGCTCTTCTTTTCCTAGTAGTTGTGCAATTCCTGTGATTTCTTCTTCTGTATTTTTTAACGTACCAAAAGGAATGGCTACGGTTGGTGCAATTTTAGCGAGTTCATCATAAACAGCCTGATCACTTGTACCCGTTATAATAAGGTCGGGCTGGAGTGACAAAATCTTCTCATACGATTCGTTACCATCCATTCCAATACTCTCAATTTGATCCGTATATTCAGTTAAGTAAGGATTCTTTAATGATAATTCCTTTGCCCCGATAGGCATACTTCCTAACGCTATAACACTTGCTAGGTATTCATCCGCTATTATCCGCTTTGGGTTAGCGGGTATTTCTACTTTTTCATTTGTGAATTCACTATCTACTTCAACAACTTCATTAGCTGAAGCATTATTTTCCTCACTGGAACCTGCTTCCCCGCAAGCAGCGCAAACTAGTACGACACTGATTATCCCCAAACCTAACATATATGATTTCATTTTCTCTCTCCCTCTTTCTTATCTAAAGCCATCCTCATTATATCGATAATGATTATCATTATCAATTTTATTTTAAAATAAAAAGACCACTACTCAAAAGTAGCGGCCAAAAATTATACGTATACCTTTATATTAAACGCTTCTTCTTCTGCAAAAGCTCTTGAAATTGCTGATCTAGCTCTTTCTTTTCTTCTTCTTTTACAGCCATCGATAAGCGGCTCACTACTTCTGTGATCTGCATATCAATTGTGAGCAGCTCCGTTTCTTTTGAATCACTTTGGATACTGTCTTCAATTGACTTCGTATGTTCTAGAGTGACAATAGTAGGTTCTGCCTCTTCAAAAGATAGAGTATGCGTCGCTAATGTGGTCACTAACGATCGATCATGAGTCACAAATATGATCGTACCAGGAGGCTGCCAAAACCTCAGTTAGCGCTTCTTTTGTATCTAGATCAAGATAGTTTGTTGGCTCATCCAGAACAAGCACATTATAATTTCCTAGAAACACTTTTACGAGTGAAGCTCTCATTCGTTCACCGCCACTTAATACATTCGCCTTTTTATGAACATCATCTCTTTTGAATGCAAGCCTTGCCAGCATCTTGCGGATGAATGTTTGATTGTACGGACTATCTTTCATCGTATTTTCAAGAATGGTTTTATTGTTCTCAAGGTTTTCCTGATGCTGATTAAAGAAACCAATTTTGGCAGGCTGCGCAATCGTCAAACTCGGATCATGATTAACAATCTGATTTAAAAGTGTTGATTTCCCTGAACCATTGCCTCCTATAATAGCTAATCTACTTCCAAGTGAGACTTCTCCATTTACATGTTGCTTTAATGTTACACTCCCTACTTTTACGGGACTTCCGTTAAATTGTATGATCCTCTTACTATGAAGCGCAGGAAATTCCGCTAGATCAAAAACGATTGGTTCGTGTTCTTTTGGTTTCTCTTTTTTCTCTAGCTTCCGCGACCTTGTTTCCATCGCTTCTGCGGCACGATTTAACTTCGCTTTTTGCACACCCGCACTTCTCTTGTGAAGTCTCGCCTCAGAGTTCCCCATACGACTAGGTGCTTTTTTAATTCCATCCGACTTTGCCTTAAGTTGTCTTGCCGCTTGTTCGAGCCGATTTTTTTCCCGGGTGTACTCTTGATACTCCCTTTGACTCTTGTCTGTTTCTATCTGCTTCTGCTTTAGATATGCATCATAATTGCCTTCATACACGGTTACCTGCCCAGCTTCGATTTCCCAGATTGCTGTACAGAGCTTGTTCAGAAAATCCTTATCATGAGAGGTTAAGAGGATCGCACCTTTAAAGGCTTGCAGTTCATGTTCAAGTTGCTCAATCCCTGCTACATCCAAGTGACTGGTTGGTTCATCCGCTATTAACACATTGGCATTAGACGTTAGGGCCTGAGCGATTTTCCGCCTTGTTTGCTCACCACCGCTAATCTGATCTTGGCCTTGATCCGCAAGCTTCCATTTTCCATTTAAGTCCGCACTTATTTCCGAATCTAACTCCTCAAGCTTGGGAACATATGAGACTGAACCATATCGTTCCACTACTCCGGCATCGGGATCAGCTGTGCCCGCAAGCATGGACAACAGGGTTGATTTCCCCTCGCCGTTTCGGCCAACAAGGCCAATTCGGTCCTGATCATACAAATATAATGATTCAATGGAGAAAATCGTACGTCCTCCATAGCTTTTTTCTAAATGATCTACTTTTAAAAACAACATAAAAAAACTCCCTCCAGTTGCTAGAGAGAGTTCGTCCGATGCTAATTAACTATACTCAAATAAAGCCATACGTCCCCTTAAAGGCGGACTTAGGCTGAATATAGATTAGTACCCATACAAACACAGACGAATCTCATCTCTAAACATACTCGTTAATTACACTTAAATGAATGCAGACCTATTGCGCTGGCTGTTCATTTAAAATCATTAAGATGTACTGTTTATTTGATAAGATTCTACTTCATTGTACGAGGTACCATCCTTTCCACATAATTGCTATTATCTTTGCACAGAAATCAGTTAATTGTCAAGAAGCTGATTCACTTTCAATCGTTGGTTGACGGAATGAAAAGAGTGCAAAGCCAACAGACAGAACAACTAAGAGACTTCCAAGCAATCGGCGCTGCTTCAACAGAAAAGCCATTCACCACTAAACCACCTACTCCAGATCCAATAGCGATACCAAACTGAAGAGCGGACGTATTAATACTCTGCTGAATATCCGATGTGCTTGGAGCCGTTTTAATGAGATAACCCTGTTGTGCAGGAGCAATCGACCAGCTCAACATTCCCCAAATAATGAGGGAAACGGTAAATAGGATAACCGATTGATTAGTTAACGGCATAGTTGCTAATACAATAAAGAAAAGCACCGTAAAGAAAATAACCGTTCTTTCCGGACCAATTCGATCTGTCAGCCAACCACCAATGCCGCCACCACTCACAGCCGAGATACCAAAAACAAAAAATGCGATGCTAATCAAATAAGGTTCAGCGTTCATTGTTACATTTAGATACTCCGCAAAATACGCGTACATCGTGTAATGGCCTGCCAAAACTAACAGTGTCACGATATGAGCACTAGAAAGCTTCACATATTTAAGTGATTTAAGCTGATCACGAACCGAGCTCACCTGCTCAGGAGGAATCGGATCCAAGTACTTCATAATCACAACCCCAGCAATTAACGTCAGAACCGCAATGATCAGAAATAAAATTCTCCATCCATACGCCTCACCAATTAACACACCAAGCGGTACGCCAAGAACCAGCGCCGAGCTTACGCCCATCGTAATCATACCAATCGCACGAGATCGATAGGCTGGATCCACAATCTTTGGCGCGATGGTTAGGGACAATACGATGATAAGCGCAGCGCTCATCGATGTAATTACTCGAAAAACAATAAGAACCGCATAACCAGGACTTAAAAACGACCCGATGTTTGCCAAAAAGAAAATCCCAAGTGCAATCAAGTAGAGACGCTTCCTCTCATACTTACTTGTCAGGGACATCAACACCGGCCCAGAAATGGCAAACACCAGCGCAAAGATTGTAATTAACTGACCAGCCGCTCCCACCGAAACGCCTAGATCTCTAGATATAACAGGGAGAATTCCTCCAATAATTAACTCAACCATACCAACAACAAACGCCGAGACAGCGAGAACATATACTTTAAAATTCAAAATGATGCACCTTCTTCTATGATGTAAAATCCACCTGTGTTAGTTTACCTTACATACAGACAAACAACAAGGAGCCAGCTCAGATAGAGGCAAGGAAAATATCGGGACCGTGGGTGGGGAGGGGTTTTGTATATAGGGTTTATGGTTTTACATGTCGTTTCTTCTTCGTCCCGTGTCCGTTTTCCCTCTCGCATGTCAGTTTGGCGTTCTTGCGTGTCGGTTCCGCTCCGCCGCATGTCCGTTTTCCCTCTCGCATGTCGGTTTGGCTTTCTTGCATGTCAGTTCCTCTCCGCCGTGTGTCCGTTTTCCCTCTCGCATGTAAGTTTGGCTTTCTTGCATGTCGGTTCCGCTCCGCCGTATTTCCGATCTCCCTCTCGCATGTAAGTTTGACGTTCTTGCATGTCGGTTTCGCTTCGTCCCGTGTCCGTTTTCCCTCTCGCATGTAAGTTTGGCTTTCTTGCATGTCGGTTTCGCTTCGTCCCGTGTCCGTTTTCCCTCTCGCATGTAGGTTTGGCTTTCTTGCATGTCGGTTCCGCTCCGCCGCGTGTCCGTTTTCCCTCTCGCATGTCAGTTTTACGTTCTTGCGTCTCGATTCCGACCCGCCACTACTCTCCCACGAACAAACAAAAAAGAGCTTCCTATCAGCCAATTTTATGGTTAATAGGAAACTCTTAATCAGATTACAATGTAACGGCTGCAATCCATCCAAAAATGATGAGTGGAATATTAAAGTGGATAAAGGTTGGCACACAGGTATCCCAAATGTGGTTGTGCTGCCCATCCGCATTTAGCCCAGCTGTTGGTCCAAGGGTACTGTCAGACGCCGGTGCCCCTGCATCTCCTATCGCACCGGCTGTACCGATTAAGGAAAGTGTAGCCAGCGGACTAAAACCCATTGCCGCACACATTGGTACAAAAAGCGCTGCAATAATAGGAACAGTCGCAAAGGATGACCCAATTCCCATCGTAATTAAAAGGCCGATCAGAATCATCATGATCGCAGCCAGGCTTTTACTATCACCCATCCAGGCAGCAGATGACTGCACCAGCTGTTCTACATCTCCGGTAGCTCTCATGACTTCCGCGAACCCAGATGCAGCGATCATGACAAAGCCAATAAACGCCATCATTTTCATACCTTCTGTTAAAAGAGCATCCGATTCCTTAAATCGAACGGAACCGCTAAACACAAGGACAATTAATCCTGCAACACCTGCTATAACCATTGAATCCGAACTAATCTGAACAATGACAGTTGCAAGGATTGCCGTTGCAGCACTAATCAATGAATACACAGAATAGGTAATTGTCTCAGCCTCGTCGTTAATCTTTGCTTCTAATGGTTTCTGCTTATATAAACGTGGTTTTCTATACGTGATGAACACAGCTACAATAAGGCCCAAAAACATACCTATAGTAGGAAGAAGCATCGCATATGGCATATCGCTAAGAGACGCAGTCATTCCATTCGCCTCCATATTATCAACAACGATGCCATGAAAAATAGCTCCGAATCCGAATGGCAGGAGCATATATGGCGCCTGCAGACCAAACGTCATAATACTTGCAACAGCACGACGATCCACTGCCATCTCATTTAAGACCTGTAAAATCGGCGGAATCAAAATCGGGATAAATGCAATATGAATCGGCACCAAATTTTGTGACATACCTGAAATGAAAAAGATAATCAGAAAAATCAATACCTTAGGTAATGTCTTAGAACGAATTTCCTCTTTTTTACCAACAATCTTTATTGAGAAATCTACCAATAACTGAGGGAGTCCAGTCTTGGAAAGGGCTACCGCAAAAGCACCTAAAACCGCATAACTTAAGGCGATATTTGCACTATGACCCAGTCCTTCTGTAAAGACATCAATCGTCCCATTAAAACCTAGTCCACCTAAAATCCCACCAGTGAGAGCCCCTATGATCAATGCAATCACTACGTGTACACGTAGTAAGCTAAGTATAATCATCAATAAAACAGCTATAACAACAGCATTCATTATAAACACCCTAACATTTGCTTTAGTTCGATAAATCACTAAATCGAACTTTATCATCTCGGTTAAGTGGCTGTCAACCTTTCTGTGACATAAAGAGTAAATGGTTTTTTATCAACTCTTATGCTGTAATATCCAGGGCAAGGCGCGCTTGAGATCATCAAAAATAACATCTGCACCGTAGGTTTGTTTTGATCTCGAATGAACAAGAACCGTTCTACATCCAGCCTCTTTACCCGCAAGAATGTCTGGCTCTCGATCGCCCACCATAATACTTTGATGGAGATCGACACTGTATTTATCCGCTAATGTATGGAGCATGTGTGCTTTTGGCTTACGACAAGGGCAGTCTGAATTCGGTTTGTGAGAGCAATAGGCAATATCATCTATCATTGCGCCTTGTTTAGCGAGTTTTTCTCTCATAGCAATATGGATCGTTTCTAAGATACTCTCAGTCATATACCCTAGACCTATTCCTCCTTGATTTGTCACGATAAATACGAGAAACCCCGACTCGTTTAAGCATTTTATTGATTCACCTACACCCTTTAGTAAGTAGAAATCACGAGGTTTATTAACAAATTTCACTCTACTAGTTAGAACTTCATTCACTACCCCATCTCGGTCTAAAAACACAGCTTGATTCATTTTAACAACTTCTTATCATTTGTATATTTTCCGTAATCTGGTATAGAAACACGATCAAAATCCTTAATAAGGACTTCCAAACTATCCTTAAATTCTGTACCAAACATTGGCAGACCATGCCCTGGTGCAATAAAATTTGGGTTTAGATGTTTAAGTCTTTCAGCCGACTGCTTAGCTTCTTCCCAGTCGGTTGTAAAATAACGAGGTGGGCCTTGCAGATGCTCAGATTGCGTCAAAACATCATATAAGGAATCTTGTTTAACGGTTATAATCGCATCCGCTGATAATAACGCCCGATCACTCTCACGATATAAGGCAATTTGTCCTGGAGAATGACCAGGTGTATGAACCCACTGCCATTCAGTGAAGCCATCTATTGTCCCGTCACTCGGAAGTACCTTTACAAAAGGGGTTAAATCAATGGATTTATATGGAAAAGCACCTGATAATTTTGCGATCATTCCCCCCTCAACTGACGGATCTGGTTTTGCATAGTCCTTCTCCCCACTTAAATAGGGTAACTCAAGCTCATGGCAGAATAGATTAACACTCCAGTGCTTAGCCAGTTCATATGCCGCCCCTACATGATCGAAATGTCCATGTGTTAAAACGATCATTTTAGGAGGATAGGCATCCCCAAACTTCTCAGTTAAAATGGATAAAATATGATCACTTGAACGACTAATCCCACAATCAACTAAAAACCATTCACTTGATTTTTTTGGATCTCCTATAAAATAAACATTTACTATCTTATCAGTAAAACAAAATATATCGTCAGTAATCGCTTGAAAAAAACCGTCATGTGCCGAGGTTAGCGGTAGGGTTGGTTGAGGTTCATTACTTATATTCTTGTTCATTTCATACTCCTTTTGTATCTAAATATGATTTATCTTAGTTTGGCTTGGAACGACAAGACTATTCAATTTACTCATGTCTACAAAGGGAATGGAGGTCTTGTACAAAAAGAAGAGATTTTCATATTAAGTTTTATTTGGAGTATTATTATTAGTGGATTAATCGGATGGAAGCAGGAGAAATAACTGGTAAAGGCGTTCCATTTGGTATTATTGGTAATATTATTGCCGGTTTTATTGGAGCGAACTTAGGAACAGCCCTTTTAGGAAGCTGGGGACCTTCTTTAGGTGGTTTTGCGATTTTACCTGCTTTAGTTGGTGCGATAATCTTAATACTAATTGTAAGTCTTGTATTAAGAGCTATCAAAAAATAAATGAACGACCTCGGCCCTGTTCCGAGATCGTTTTTGCATTTACTCAAGGATGTGCGCTACGATTGTTTAACACGAGTATGACTATTCACACGTTTATAAAGGGGTTGTCAAATTGAAAAGTAAAGGTAAGCTATTAGCCTTTCAAATCATTTGTTTTACATTCTTCTTTGTTTTACTGTTTGGTATATCATCACAAATTTTAGATGTGTTTTTCTCTAATAGAGGGTTTACTCTATTCCTAAGTGCCGTTTTATTTATTGCTACATTTTTGTTTTCCTCACTGCTCACAAAATTCTTAAGTAATAGAATAAGGATGAAACGCAAGTAAAAGTCACATTCTCACATACCTCTTCTCGTATTATCAAAGATAAAAAAGTAGGGAGCAAATCAATGGATTTGCTCCCTACTTCCTTTAATTAACGACTTTCTAAATAGTTATTCAAGTGCTCTTTTACTTTCTCTGGATCAGCCTGTAAAACGTTGTAATGCAGGTAAGTTTAAAGAAAATCTCTTTCAAAGCCGGTTCTTAAGTACTTCAAATTTTCTTGAAATCAATACACTATCCATGGACTTTTAAATGTTTAATCCTATTTTCCACCGGGTAATTTTCTATTATTTAGTAAGTTTAAAAATTATCGGCGGTGAATAATATGGGAAATAAAAGCATGAAAAATAGTATGGATTTGAAGATAACAATTCCTTCTTTTCTTATAGTTGGAGCTGTTAGCCTTATATTTGCACTCTACACAGATGAATCAACAAACAAGCTTAATGCAATTTTCGATTATATTGTCGAGCAATTTCGATGGGGCTACATCTGGTACGGTGCTCTCATAACCATCGCTGCAATATATTTTTCATTTTCAAAATATGGACAAGTTGTCTTGGGTGATCCAAATGAAAAACCACGCTTTACATTGTTTGAATACTCTTCAATCCTAGTCGCTATGGGGCTTGGAGCAACTATTATGAGAACAGGTATGATTCAATGGAGTGAGGTCGCATCTGATCCTCCATTTGGTTTAGAACCAGGTTCAGCAGATGCTGTTCTTGCTGGTAATTCATATAGTATGTTCTTGTGGAGCTTTCAAACATTTGCAATCTTTGTGATGGCCGCTCCGGCCATGGGATATATTCTTCACGTTCGAAAGAAACCTAAGATGCGAATTTCAGAGGCGTGCCGGTGTATATTCGGTGACTCATTTACTGATGGTCTAGGGGGAAAGGTTCTAGATTCACTTTTCTTAGTGAGTATTCTTTCAGGAGCTGCTGTGACATTAGGATTAGGAACACCAATCATTACATATAATTTAGCTGAATTATTTCAAATTGAAGTGTCTTTTTTGTTAACAGTAGTTATTACTCTCATTTGGGTAACTGGATTTACAATCAGTGCATACGTTGGCATTGATAAAGGTATAAAACGTCTAAGTACACTGAATATGTACCTAGCTTGTTCTTTCGCGATTTTTATTATTATTATTGGTCCTGGCATGTTCATTTTAAATTATTTTACTGATTCCATTCGATATTTGTTTTCACATTATATCGATTTTTCCTTTTACACTAACTCATTAACTACTAACAACACCACTCACATTGAAAGTCATACTGTTTTCTGGTTTGCCTATAACGCCACATGGGCAATGTTACATGGTGTCTTTGCAGCCATGATTTCTAAAGGACGAACCATCAAGGAAATGATACTTACTTATTTATTCGCACCCACTTTACTTTCTTGGGCAGCCACTGGTTTGTTAGGCGGTGTTGGAGTTCAACGATTTATAAAAGGCGACTTGGCAGTTCTAGATTTAATTCAGGGCCAGGAACCTGTAGCTGCTGTACCCGCTATTTTAGCTACTCTTCCAATGTCACAAGTTATAATAGTCGTTTTCATCGTCATCGCGGCAATATTCATGGTAACGACACTGGATTCGACCACTTATACAATTGCAACGTATATGTCTGAAAGAGATATGAGTAAAAATACGCCATCAAGACATTTACGAATCTTTGTCTCTCTTATCATTACTGCTTTAGCACTAACCTTATTGAGTGTTGGAGGTCTGGCACCATTAGAGGTTCTTTCAGGACTAATGGGTATTCCGATCATTATCATTCAAATTTTAACGGTGTATGCTGCTAAAAAAATGATGGATCAGGACCACGCATGGTTAACTAACGTTCGCAAGAAAAAGTAATTGGATTATATAACAAAAAGGCTCCAACCGTCTTCAGACAGTTAGGAGCTTTTTGTGCTATTTTAATTCGATGGCATTTCACTCTCATTTATTAATGTATATTCTATTGTATGGGTCCCTTTGGCGAGCACTCTCACGAATGTGCCTTGATCGAGTCTTGTGCTTGGTACTAAATACCACTCGTTTTGTTTCATTGCTTTCATTTATACCTTTCAAGTTATACTTATATCTTCCGTCATCATCTGAAGGGTCATCTTGCACCTCAACATAGACATATTCCTCCGCAATCATTGGATTAAAACGGTCGATGGTTTCTCGAAAGAAAAAGTATAGGCTCGTAATGACAACGACTAAAACTAGACATGAGATAAGGATCTTTTTCATATACACATTTCCTTTCTATAAAGCACTTTTAACAATGCTTTTGTAGTATTGAACGGTGAACACAGCAAATAGTAAGTAGATGAGAATATACGCTACCATACTAATGATGATTGGTGTGAGCATACTTGAAGCCATGAGAACAGAACCTACGTTAAGAGCAAAAGCAGCGTGTACTAACCCAATGACCAGAGGAATCAAATAAACAAAGAGTTGCTTACGGATGATCCCTTTCATCATGTCGTTCACTTGAAATCCAAGTTGTCGTAGTGTTCGATAATGGGCTTTTTCTTGTTCAGCCTCTGTCATTTGTTTAAAGTACAAAATACTTCCCGTTGAAAGGATAAACACAAAGCCTAATAAGCCAACGATGAAAATGAGGAGCCCAAAGGTTTGAATAGATCCCTCGTATGCGGAATAAAAGTCAGTGATATACTGATCACTATCCACATTCGCTAGAAAAATGTCAGAGGCCGTATCTGATTTCTCCGTATCCAATAATTGAAACACATCAAAGGTCAAAAATTCTGTGTACTCTTCCTCCTGTATCGTGTCACTCAATCTCTCAAAGGTTGCTTCAGAAACAAGTAACTGTTCGCCATAAAATCTGTAATTCATCACGTTTTCAAGCATAAACTCAGAGACTGTTAGTCGATTTGCTTCATCGTTTGATGCGTACTGCACGTCTTTCGGAAATGAAATATCTATTCCTTCTATAATAGCCCGCGTATTATAATAGATGGCTTCACCGTCTGGAGGAATCTCAACATCTAATCCTGCCTGCGCCATCTGCTCTGCCGAGAAAAACATAAACGTTCCTAGACGATGTTCTACATTAGAATCCTGCTCCATCCATGTGCCATCAAATCGTATGGCATCTAGTTGATTTTGATCAAATTCAATTTGCTCCTCTTCCAACCCGCTTGAAATGATAACGGCTTCCTCCTGCATATTTTCTACTGCAAAATCAAAAGGCATCGCCAATCTCACATCTTTTTCGGTTGAATAATATAAGGAGTAGGAAAGTGAAATCATTGTAATCGTCATAGCAGATAATACAGTGATTAAGGTTAACGAATTGGCGTGACCTTTCATTCTGTGCATTAATGGCGCTACCGACAAGCTATTATACAAGCCTAGATTTCCATTTTTCTTTTTTCGAAACACATATAATATCCAGCTTATTGTCGTATGGAAGATTAAATAAGTTCCGAGTATGGTACTAGCGAGAACGACTAACATAAGAAACAACAGCATATCTGCATTGTCTACGATTAAGGTAGACACATAATAACCAACCCCTATTAGAACTAATCCTGTTAATCCTAAAATACCTGAAACGATGCTTGGACGTTTGACAAAGTAATCATTTTTATTATTTGCCTGAAACAATTGCAGTAGTGTACTACGATAAACCGTCCATGTAATTTGTACGGATGTGACAGCAATTAGGCACGTAAAAACGACCAGTGTTTGGATGACTGCTTGACCGGAGAAGGATAAGCCAATGACAGCTTCGAAACCTATTAAGTTCATAAACAGTAAAAGAAAGAGTCGTGAGAGCAAAGCTCCAACTAGCAATCCAATGATTAAAGCTCCTAGACCAAGAATCGTGTGTTCCATGATCAGTACCCGAGCGACCCAAGCCTTAGATAAGCCAATTAACTGATACAATCCAATTTCTTGACTACGCCTCCTAATAAAAATATTCGTAGCGTACATCGTAAACACAATGGTAATGAGAATGAGTAATATTCCAGCGACTTGAAAGGCTGTTGAAAAGTTCACGCTAGCTTCAACCATAGTAACAACGGTTTGGTCATTTTGTAGGGTAGAAAAGATAAAATACAAGCTTATGCTGAAAATCATCGCGAAAAAATAGAGGTAATACATTTTGATGTTTTTTCGCATGCTACGGATCACTAATTTCCGTATGGTCATCTCTGATCGCCTCCTCCAAGAACGGCTTGCATGTCTAGAATGTCCTTAAAAAAAGCTTCTCTTGTTTTATCTCCTCGATGTAACTCAGAGAAAATGCGACCATCCTTTAAAAATACAACACGGTTACAATAGCTCGATGCTAACGGATCATGAGTGACCATAACAATTGTCACTTGTCGTGCTTGGTTAATCTCGTGCATGTTCTCTAATAAATTGGAGGCTGCTTTTGAATCAAGCGCACCAGTAGGCTCATCAGCAAACACAATGGAGGGCGAATGAATTAATGCCCGTGCTGCAGAGGTTCGTTGCTTTTGGCCACCTGAAATTTCAGAGGGATACTTATTTGCTAATTCTTGGATATCCAAGATCTCTGCAATGGAGTTAAACTCTGACTCAGCCTCATCTTTGCTAATTTTTGTTAACGAAACAGGTAGTAATATATTTTCTTTTACCGTTAATGTATCAAGTAAATTGTAATCCTGAAAAATAAAGCCTAAATGCTGGCGGCGAATACTTGAAAGTTGGCTATCCTTCATTTTTGATATCTCATGCTCGTTTATGAAAATACGTCCATCCGTAGAGCGATCAATTGTGGCTAACGTGTTCAGAAGCGTTGTCTTACCTGAACCCGAAGGTCCCATGATGCCAACAAACTCACCTTCTGTCACACGAAGATCAATTCCTTTTAAAACTTGCTTGGGCACTTCCCTTTGAACCAAAGGATTTACGTACCCCTTCAGCCATTAAAATAGTTTTAGGTGTCTTATCTATCGTCATTTCTTACACTCCAATCAAGTTGGTATAGACACAGTATAGTTCTTTTCAAACTCTAGGTCGTAAGCTTTAGATGATAAAACAGCTTTGAATGTGATATTTTTGTCACCTAGACAAATAAAAAGTAGTCAGGTAATAACTATCTCCTGACTACTTCGTTATGGTTCACTTTATAATACTGATTGCCTAATCTGTTCAAATGAATTTTTGCGTGTAAATAGTAATGAAATGGATGTGCCTTCGCCAACGGTTGATGTAACATCAATTTGTATATGTAACTTCTTGCTTATTTCTTTTGCAAGATAAAGTCCCATTCCGGTAGCTGTATGCTGTACTCGACCGTTTTCCCCCGTAAAGCCACGATCAAATATACGAGGTAAATCATGTGCTTGAATGCCCGGTCCATCATCTTTAATGGTTATGACGGTGGATTGATTTGCATCTGTTTCCACGTTAATGACGATTGTCCCATTCGTAGGACTGTATTTAATGGCATTTGTTAGAACCTGTCGCATGACAAATCCACCCCACTTTTTATCCGTGAAAGCGGTAGATGTGGTGTTTCCCGTTATATCAATGGCTATATTTTTTTCCATACACCAAGTTGAAAGCTCCCGTATCTCTTCTCTTAGCAAATCGTTCACTTTCAGCTCTTCTGGCAGTAAGTCTGAGTCTGAGTTGGCTAATCGTGAAATATAAAGTTGGCGGTCAAGTAATAAGTGTATCTTAAGCCAAGTTGTATGGAGCCTTTGAGCTAACTCATTTGAACGATGAGCATCTATCGTTATCTTCATCGCTGTAAGGGGTGTTTTCATTTCATGGACCCAAGATACAAGATCATTATGGTCCATTTGTTGCGTTGATTGATCCTCACGTCGTTTTATTTGATCTTGCTCATAAATGTTTTCTAAAAGGTTATACACAATACGGTCAGGAAACTGATAACGAGGAGCAGGCATACGCTCAAACCAGTCATCTCCCAGGTCATCGGAAAGCGCAAGCAAGGATTTATAATAGGAGGTTTCCTTTTTATATCTCCAAATAAAAAAAACAACACAGGTAGTTAGAAACAACACATTCAAATAAACGATTGAGTAAGGTTCAACCTGAATACCCGCATCAAATAGCAGTAAAGCGTTTGTCAGTAGAAGGACTAACCCCATTAAACCAATCCAACTCTTTTTATAAACAAGATAAGCGATAAACAAATCTGACCCTCCTAAAGTGTGACGGCCATATACCCAAGGCCTTTTTTCGTCACAATTCCATCGGCTAAATTTAAAGAGAGGAGCTTTTGGCGTAACCTTGTAATGTTTGCTGTAAGCGTATTGTCATTAATAAATTGATCATCATCCCAAAGCATTCTCATCAATTCATGACGCGAGATAATCTCATTATTTGATTTAATCAATACGGAAAGAATAAAGAATTCATTTTTGGTGAGGTCAATCGTTTTCCCATCCTTATAGATTCCACCCTTTTTTAAGTCAATAATGGCTTGATTCCATTCAATGACATCGGAGGATGCTTCTTCATACGTATAGGTTCGACGAAGGGTAGCCTGAATTTTTGCAAGAAGGACATCCATATGAAAAGGTTTCTGAACATAATCGTCTGCCCCCAAATTCATGGCCATCACCATATCCATTGGATGATCTCTTGATGAAAGAAAGATTATGGGCACTTTGGACACTGCACGTATTTCTCTACACCAATGAAAGCCGTCAAACTTAGGAAGCTGTATATCAATCATGACTAGGTGAGGTTGCTGCTCTACAAAGTCCTCCATTACTTGAGAGAAATCACTTGGGTTACTTACCTCATATGACCACTGACTTAATCCTTCCCTAAGGGCATCTAAGAGAAGAGAGTCATCCTCAATAATAAAGATATTCATATTCATTTGTTAGCCTCCTTCCTACATACTCACGATTTGAATACAATTTGTTTTTGCATGAACAATTAAAAATCCCTACAAAAAAACTGACATCGTAGCCTGTAAAGAATTAATATATGAGCAAGAGTTAAGCTCTCTACAGAGAAGGAGTTAACTTATATAGTAACGCCTTCTATGACGTCTTTTCTCAGATATGCTCTGATTTGTTTTCTATCTCCATCCACGTCTCGGCATACTTTTCCATTTCTTTCATTATAGGTTCAAGCGCAAGGCCCTTTTCTGTTAATGAATATTCAATCCTAACAGGAGTTTCTGGAATAACATTCCGTTTGACGATTCCTTCAGCTTCTAAATCTTTAAGTCGCTCTGAAAGAACTCTGCCGCTGACAGCCATGGAGGATTCAATATTACAAAAGCGCTGAGGTCCAGGTAAGAGCTGATAAATGATTAAGCCAGTCCACCTCTGACTTAGGATTCCCATTGCTTTTTCAAATCTTGGACAAATTGTCGTATCCATTTCAATCACTCCTCACCTCTATTATATACCCGCTCAGCAAAAAATAAATTACTTTTTATAAAAAAGTTACTTGACACCACTAAGTATTAAAAATATAATTACTTACATAAAGTAAGTTACTTACAAGATTTTATTTGAGTAACTAGACATACGTTTTACAACTTTAGAATATATATCGCAGGCGGTGCATCACACATGAGTTTCTTAAAAAAGTTATTTGGCAATGACCAAAAGGAGGAAGTAAACATGGCACAAGAATCATTGAAGATTGGAATTATCTTAGGAAGTACAAGACAAGGACGCGTAAGCCCTCAAGTAGGAGAATGGGTGAAAAAGCTCGCTGACGAACGTGGAGATGCGACGTATGAAATTGTAGATATAGCGGATTATGAGCTTCCGTTCCTTGGTACAACGGATGGAACAGAGCCAGGAATCGCAGCATGGAATGAAAAGCTAGCTAGCCTTGATGGATTTGTTTTCATCGCTCAAGAATACAACCACAGCATCTCAGGTTCATTAAAAAACGCATTGGACTTTGCTCGTGATGCATGGTATAACAAAGCAGCTGGTATCGTCAGCTACGGTTCAACAGGCGGAGCACGTGCAGCAGAGCATCTTCGCGGAATTCTAGGAGAGCTAAAAGTTGCTGATGTACGCACTCATCCTACACTTTCACTATTCTTGGATTTTGAGAATGGGCAGGACTTTAAGCCACAAGATCTTCATCACGCCAACATCACAGGGATGCTTGATGAAGTTAATGAGTGGAGCACAGCGCTAAAAACCATTCGCAAGTAAATTTTGAGGCGATTTCTTATATAAAACAAAGGCGACCTAGACATGTTTAACATGTTCAAGTCGCCTTTTTGTTTACGATAGTCATTTTTCACCTCTGAACAGAACTTATTTCGCCTTGATTTCACAGCAAATTTCTTGGTTTCGTCACCTTGCTCTTGCTAAAGAACTGATCTTTCTTGGTCTTGTCTTATGCTCTTGGTCCAGCTCCGATCTTTCTTACTATTGCCCTCTTCCTCTTGTTACAGCTCCGATCTTTCTTGGTTTCATCCTCTCCTTCTTGCTATAGCTCCGATCTTTCTTGGTTTCGTCCTCTTCCTCTTGTTACAGCTCCGATCTTTCTTGCTATCATCCGCTTCCTCCTGCTCCATCATCAATCTTTCTTGGTTCCACTCTCTCCGTCATATCTATACCTCTTCCCCGCCAACAAACCCCATCCTTTTCACTTCTTGTACTGACTTCAAATAATCAGTTATCCATTCATCTCTTAATTTTTCATTGGATAGCTCTGGCACTCCCGCAATATAGGTGACTACATGATACAGTCGTTCAAGGTTCATTTCGCCGCCAATGAAACAACCTTTGATTGTTTGGTGATCTTCCGTTTCAAGGACAACGAGTGCTCCAATCGTCAGGATTGTGTCAATATCATCTAAATTATAGCGAGTGCTCTTTTTTGTCAGTAACGAAAACTCCATATCATGAATACTCTCCACTCTACCTTGTAGAAGATAGAGAATCGCTTGATCATAAATTCCATATACTCCTGCGGTATTCTCTTTTGAAGGCATAAAGACATCATGATAGAGCTCTGGGTGATCAAAAGGAATTCGTACTGCTAACAATTTCTCTTGGAAAAAATGATCTACGTCTTTGATGGACCAGGGAGGATATTTACGCTGATAGGTTTGATACATCTGAACCTTTTTCATATGGTAGCACTCCTTAATGTCATATATACCCATTATATAACAAAAAGCCTGTATGACAGATATTCGTCATACAGACTTTTGGATTGTTTATAGTTCTTCACCATTTGTTTTTATTACATTTTGGTACCATGCGAAGGAATCCTTCTTAGAACGTTTAAGTGTTCCATTTCCTTCATCGTCTTGGTCTACATAAATGAAGCCATAGCGCTTAGACATTTCTGAAGTCGAGAAGCTGACAAGGTCGATTGGACCCCATGCAGTATAACCCATTAAGTCCACGCCATCTTTTACTGCTTCCTTCATTTGTTCAACGTGCTTGCTTAGGTAATCAATACGATACTGGTCATGGATAGAACCATCTTCTTCCACTTTATCATATGCTCCTAAGCCATTTTCAACGATAAAGAGTGGCTTGCCATAGCGATTATGGAAATCACGCAATGTTACACGTAAGCCTTTTGGATCGATCTGCCAGCCCCAGTCTGATGATTCAAGGTATTGGTTTTTAACTGCACCTTTAACCAAATTACAGCAGTCTCTTCTTGCTCACCCTGTGTTGTAACTGAAATAGACATATAGTAGCTAAACGAGATGAAATCAACTGGATTATTTTTAAGAATTTCATCGTCGCCTTCTTCTTTGTTCACAACGATATCATTATCTGCAAAGTGACGATCCATATAAGCTGGGTATTCCCCTTTTGCATGTACATCTGTAAAGAACAGGTTTAAATCATTATCATGCTGAGCTTTTAGGATATCGTCAGGGTGGTTCGTTACAGGATATGTTTGCATACGAGCCAGCATACAACCTACCTGTGAACCCGGGATGATTTCATGAGCAAGCTTTGTAGCTAATGCACTTGCTATAAACTGATGATGAACAGCTTGATACGCAATTTGGTCGCTTGTTTTTCCTGGAATTTTATCAATAAGCACGCCACCACCCGTGTATGGGCTATGAGTGATTACGTTAATTTCATTAAACGTCAACCAATATTTCACTAGATCCTTATAACGAGTAAATACTGTTTCAGCATATCGTGTATAGAACTCGATGACTTTACGGCTGTACCACCCATTATACTTAAGAGTAAGTCCAAGTGGGGTCTCGTAATGAGACAACGTAACAAGTGGCTCAATGTTATATTTTTTTAATTCATTAAAGACATTTTCGTAGAACTGAAGTCCAAGCTTCGTTCGGCTGTGCATCATCACCATTTGGAAAAATACGGGACCAGTTAATGGATACACGGAACACTTTAAAGCCTAGCTCTGCAAACAGCGCAATATCTTCTTTATAGGTATGATAGAAATCAATCCCAAATCGCTTTGGATACACATCATTGATTTTCCCATCTAATACATCTTGAATATATTCAGAATTCACATCAATTGCAAAGTTTAAACCGCGCTTCTCTTTTGGAATAAATGGGACCATATCTGCAGTTGACAGACCCTTCCCATCTTGGTCAAACGCCCCTTCTACTTGGTTGGCCGCTGTTGCGCCTCCCCATAGAAAATCTGGTTTGAATCCTTTGATTGCTTTAGTCATCTTCTCCACGTCCCTTTCTCTTTCTATATTCTTTGGAGGCTACTGCTCTGCAGCCCCCAAAGTAAATTGATTACTTAACTAATGTTAGTAATTGTTCGCCTTCAAAAATCGGACCAGAATCGTTAATACTTAACACGTCTAAATAATCAGGTGTGTTTGTTACAATGACCATTGTCACCGTTTGGATATTAGCTGCTTTGATTGCTTCACGATCAAATTCAATTAATTTTTGACCAACTTCAATTCGATCTTCTGCTTTTACTAGCGCATTAAAATGCTGACCTTTGAGTGATACTGTATCTATTCCAATATGGATTAGAATCTCTTCCCCATTATCCCCTTTAATACCAATGGCATGCTGTGAATCAGGTAATACCATAACTGTTCCGGATACTGGTGCAACAATATGATTTTCACTTGGTTCAATAGCAATCCCTTTACCCATAATCTCTTGGGCAAATGTCGGGTCAGATAGATCTTTTAAAGGTACTAATTCTCCTTTTAGTGGAGACTTAACAATGGCTCCTTTTCCAGTTACAGCTACTTCTTTTTTCTCTTCTGAAACTGGAGCTTGTGCGACTTCTTCAGGAATGTCGTTAAATCCAAACACTAGAACTAAGATGAATGGAATGACTAAAGATAGAACAAACAAGATAATCGCTATGACGAGCGGTCCTGCAGCTCCGCTAGGATCAGCAAATACTGGAATAGAGAATACACCTACTAGACCACCCAACGCAAATGCCTTAAAGCCGTACCATCCTGCAAAAGCACCCAGAATACCACTTGAAATCATGGCAAAGATAAATGGTTTTTTCAACTTCATATTAACCCCATACATAGCAGGCTCGGTAATACCAATCATTGCGGAAATACCTGAAGATACAGCTAACTGTTTCATTGCTTTGTTTTTTGAACGTACAGCTACACCAAATGACGCTCCTGCTTGAGCTAAGTTACTGATAAACATCATTGGCTGCAGAAATGTATCCGTTCCATTGTTGTTAAGGTTTTGAATAGCAATCGGTACAAACGCATAGTGCATACCAGTCATAATGATCAGTGGCATAAACCCACCAAGTAATAGACCAGCAACAGGGCCAGCGACATCAAATAACCAAACAAATATCGTTGAAAGTCCTTCTCCAAGGTTTGTTCCAAGCGGACCAATTAACCAAAGAGTAATAGGTAGAACAATTAAAAATGTAATCATTGGTGAGAACATTAGTGAAATAACGGATGGAACAACTTTCTTAACAGCATTGTATACGTATTTAAGAAGGAGCACCGCAAGGATAATTGGCACTACACTCGATGAATAATTCAAAACTGGAATCGATATGAAACTTATACCAAACAACGAAAAACTCGTTACGTCTGTAATACCATTTGCCGCATCAATAAATGTTGGATACATTAAAGTACCAAGCGATAATGAGCGCTAGATATTCATTTGTTTTTACCTTACGAGCAGCAGAAACCGCTAGGAAGAATGGTAAGAAGTAGAATACACTGTCCCCAATCGCATTTAAGATTGCGTACGTATCACTAGCATTATTCAACCAAGCCAACTGTCACAAACAACGCAAGGAAACCCTTCAGTAGACCCGCTCCAGCAAGTGCAGGCAAGATTGGTGTAAACACACCAGAGATAAAGTCCATTGTAGCTGAGATGATCCCCTGCTTTTCACCTTTTCTCTCACCGCTACCTGAGCCACCACCTTCAACCATTGGCTCTAATTCAGCAAAAACATCAGAGACTTTGTTCCCAACAATCACTTGGAATTGATCTCCTGAGAACTGCGCACCAAGCACTCCATCAATTCTTTTAATCGATTCAATATCTACTTTTTCTTTATCATTCAGATTGAAGCGAAGGCGTGTAATACAGTGCCATGCTTGGTCTACATTACTTGCACCGCCAATATTCCCAAGAACTTTCTCTGCAATTTCTTTATACTTTGACATGGTAAATCCCCCTTTTTTCCATAAAAAAATACCCAAACAGACGGCCAGTGGCTCGTTCCATTTGGGTAATGCCTGATTACATCAGTAACAATCCGCCGTGATCTATTTAGTTATTTGCCTATTAGTCACACGCCATACATGAAGCGTTAAATAAAGTCGTTCATTTGAAGATAAACTCCAACCATATCGCTTCTCAAGCAAGTTAGAAATCTTCTCAACTGCTTGATATGCCTTTTCATACTTTGTTTTCACTAGTTCTAGAAGGGTTAAATCCACTTCCTCAGACTCCGTTTGATCCTGCTTATATTGCCGGATAAAGAAATAACGGAGATGTGTGATAAATCTAGTGTAATTTAGAGAGTCTTCATCGAGCTTAAGCTGAAAGTGATATTGCACAATCTCAATAATCCGATTAATAACCTCTGTCATTTTTAGTGTTTCTTCAATCTTTGTCTTTTTGGCCTGCTGTCCATTTACAAAATGATAGGTGATAAATGTTTCTTCACTTTTTGGAAGCAGTACATCTAGACGATCAAACACCTGACGAATGGCCGTTTTAGCTGATTCATATTCCTTTGGGTATAGGTTTTTAACTTCCCATCGGTTTGTATCTGCATAATCAATCCGTTCATTTGCTCGCTTTACGGCAAAGTTCAAGTGATCAGCAAGTGTTAAGTATATATTGTTGTTAAATGTAACGCCCAGCTGTGCTTCTGCATTTTTAATAATTTCAACTGAAACATCAAGGACCTCAGAATCAATTTCATCCAATACCTGTAGCAACGGCTTGCGAGTTGACGATTGCTCAGCAACAAACTTGCGACGGATACTCTCCTCAGGAATGGAATCTCCCTTATTCTTTTGATATCCAACGCCAGTGCCCATTACAATCCATTCTACTCCAGATGAATCTTTAACCAGTGCCACATTATTATTGAATGCTTTTGTGAATTTCATGGAATGTCCTCCATATCTCATAACACAACAAAATCCCATCTTAAAAACACATTTTAAAAAGTGTGTTCTTAACATAGGTAATGCCTGATCGAATCAGTAACAATCCTAATATGATGTTGTATCCATACTATACATCCCAATGTAAACGATGTCAATCTCTTTCAAAAAGAATTGTATGTAATAAAAAAGCTGAAAGGATAAAATCCCTTCAGCTACACTCCTTACTGCTTCTCATTCACTTCTCTACTCTTTAATAAGAAGAACGTAATGGCAAAACCAATTGATAATGTTAATATGACTCCGATAATCGCATACCAGAAATAAGGACCGACATACGCTACAAGACTAACGATACTTGATAAGATATACCCATAGATGCGAACACCTAATAAAGCGAAGAATGTAGCACCAATCATACTGGCAACCGTACAAGCAATAAAGGCCTTCCTATGTTTAATCAAAACACCAAACAATGCTGGTTCTGTGATTCCAAGTAAAGCAGATATTGCAGCAGACAAGATGACCGATTTTTCTTTTTTATTTTTCACTTTAAAGAATACCGCAAATGTTGCCCCTGCTATCGCCATATTGGTCATCAAGAACATTGGCATCATCATATCAAAACCGTTGTCCGCGAAGTTTTGTAAGGCAATAGGTGTCATTGCGTGATGCATCCCAAACACAATCGCAATTGGGCGAATCCCACCTACAACAGTGCCCGCAAGTATCGCAGATAAACTAAAGAGCATCTCTATAAATGATGCAAGCAAGCTTCCCATATAAGCGCCTAGCGGACCCGTAACAATTAATGCAAGTGGGATCGCGATAAACAGAGTTACCGTCGGTGTAAAAACGGTTCGAAGTACATTTGGCATATATTTATCCACATACTTTTGGATATAGCTTAACGCCCAGATGGATAAAATAATTGGGATAACGGTTGCACTATAATTAATAACCGGTACCGGTAACCCTATAAAAGTAAACTGACTAATCTCACCTAATTTTGCTGCATCAAGTAGGGATGGATACATAAATCCACCAGCAACCGCAAGAGCGAGATATTGATTGGTTTTAAAGATATTCGCAGCTGATGCCGCTAAGAAAAACGGTAGAAAATAAAAGACTGCGCTTGCAACTAAATCAAGAATGATCACTGCATCACTCTCAGCGTTTAATACCTCAAGAGCAATTAATCCTGCCAATATCCCTTTAATCATCCAAGCTCCAAGCTATCGCTGGAACAATTGGCCCAAATACACCTGAAACAACATCAAGCAACGCACCAAAAAATCCTTTTTTCTTCGTTGATGCCGATTGGCTTTCTTCTGAATTCTCTTCTATATTAAGCTCATTCGTTAAAGCTTCATGGACTTTTTGAACATGTGTACCAATGACAATTTGATATTGATCATTCGTCAGTTGGTCTCCCATTACTCCTTCAAGTGCTTTTATCTCTTCTCTATTTATTTTCGAGAAATCATAAAGATCAAATCGAAGTCTTGTCATACAGTGCCATACTTTTTTAATATTATGTTCTCCGCCTACATACTCAATAATATGTTTGACGTTCTCTTTTTCATTCATACTGCCAAGCCTTCCTTCTGCTCAATTAGATGATCATCTTTACACGCTAATCGTAGCATAAGACCCCATTTTTGAAAACGGTTTATAAAATACCAATATTAATAACAAACGTTGATATATAAAGGTTTATAACGATTATTATACAAATTGGTATGGTAAATATCGAAATTACACATATAAAATCTGACCAAATTGACTGTGTAAATACGGTATGCTTTAATCAAATTAATTAAGAATATCGTTTAGTATTTCAATATAGTATAAACTCATTCGATCGTTTCCATCATTCGGATGTAAAGGAGTATGGATAATGAAGCCTAATCTGATTACAAATGTAGAAGCATTTGTAACAAATCCACAGCGACATAATTTGGTCGTTGTTAAAATTGAAACAAGTGAAGGTGTAACAGGCTACGGGTGCGCAACCTTTCAACAAAGACCACTTCCAGTTCAAATGGTAGTTGAAGAATACCTCAAACCTGTTTTACTAAATCGAGACGCGCATGATATTGAAGATCTATGGCAAATGATGATGGTAAATTCCTATTGGAGAAACGGCCCTATCTTAAATAATGCCATTGCAGGAGTAGATATGGCTCTTTGGGATATTAAAGCAAAGCTAGCCAACATGCCTCTGTATCAATTATTTGGAGGGAAATCTAAAAGCGCTATTGCAACCTATAGTCATGCGGATGGATTAACTCTAGATGAACTTTTTACAAATGTGGACAAGCTTATTCAACGTGGTTTCAAACACATCCGATGTCAGCTCGGATTGTATGGCGGTAAAAATCATGACATGCACCTGCCCCACACATTAATGGAGGGCGAGTACTATGATCCTGACATCTATGTAAAAGATGTAGTACGCATGTTCAAAGCATTGCGAGAAAAATATGGGTATGACATTCATTTTCTACATGATGTACATGAGCGTCTATCACCTAACCAAGCTATTCAGCTCGCTAAAGACTTAGAGCCCTATAAGCTATTTTTCTTGGAAGACATCCTTCCACCTAACCAAAATGAATGGTTAACACAGTTAAGAAGCCAGTGTACAACTCCTATTGCCACAGGAGAATTGTTTAACAATCCAATGGAGTGGAAGGAACTCATTGTAAATAGAAAAATTGATTATATCCGCTGCCACGTCTCACAAATTGGCGGGATCACACAAGCTCTGAAGTTAGCAGCCTTATGTGATACATTTGGAGTACAAATTGCATGGCATGGTCCATCTGATATGACACCAATTGGAGTAGCTGTGAATACTCATCTGAATATCCACCTTCATAATGCAGCCATTCAAGAGGTTCAAGAACCAGGAGACACCATTAAAAAGATGTTTCCACACTCTGTAGAAGTAGAAAATGGATATATTTATCCGATTGAGCGTATTGGCATTGGTGTAGACTTTAATGAAGACATGGCAAAGGAATATCCCGTTGTCTACCGAAAGCACGAATGGACCCAGTCAAGAGTGCCTAACGGAACCATTCATACGCCATAATAAAAGAGCCTGTTCCGAATACAGCAGTATGTGCTGACTTTTGGAATCGGCTCTTTTTTGATAATATAAATGAAAGTAAACGTAACCTTAATTAGGGGGAACCATGACTAAAACTGAGTTTGTTTCGGATGATCTCCTTAGCAAGATCTATCAAAATAAATATCATCCTGGTGAAAAACTTCCGACTGAAAGAGACCTTGCACAACAGTATCAGGTCTCCCGCTATACAATTCGTCACGCGATTAAAAAGCTTCTTAACATAGGGTGTGTTCGTGTTATCCAAGGCTCAGGTATTTTTGTGACGGATACAAAATATAAAAGCCCTCTCATCTACAACTCTTTAACTGAAAAAAAATTTAACGAAATAGAGTCGAAGATCATTCATCTAAAAAAGGTAAAAGCAAACCCTTCACTCGAGAAAACATTTGATTTAAAAAACCAGGAACTTTGGGAATACAAACGCATTCGTATAGTAGATTACCAAAAGGTGCAGATTGAGACGTCTCTTCTCCCTTATGATTTATTCACTGATCTCAACGAGAAAATTTTAGCGAAGTCTGTTCACGACTACGTGCAACAGTGCGGCTACCAGATTTCTCATTTCATTACCACATATAGTGCCGTCTCTGTTACAAAAGATGACGCAGCTCTACTGAACTGTAAAAAAGGTCTACCCGCGATGAAAATTATGAATCGAGGCATATTAGACGATGGTCGAGTATTCGAATATAGTGAACTGATTAACCTTGATTATACTGTTTCGTATTTTACACCGTTTAATAGTCACCACCATCAACAAAGACTGGATTACTAGGTAAGCGTGCATCCGCAGAACCTTCAAAAAACGGTACCCCTATAAAAATAGGAGTACCGTTTTTTTGTTTCTCTAATTATCTTTGACACAACTCATTGGGAGATGAAGATACACTTCTACTTCTACTGCTGCTCCTGAACCGCTCGCCCACCTCGGGCAAGGAATGTAAAGGACAAGAAAGCACCAACACTCATGACAAATATAATTAAACCCATTGGTACGGCGGTTTCCTCACCTGCTATACCAACTAAAGGTGCAGTCGCTGCCCCAATTCCGAATGGAAGTAGGCCAAGTAAGGCAGAGGCACTACCAGCTTGTTCTCCTTTGGTCTCCATTGCCAAGGCAAAAGAGGTTGTTCCAACCATACCAATCATAGATACAAAGAAGAAAATTGGTATCACAATTGAAATAAGCGGCCCGCCAATTAGCGTCATGACGAATAAAAATCCACTTGCGATCATGGAGATTGTTAAGCCTACTCGCAAAAATACCCTCTCTGGTACGATGCCGGCATAGCGTCCAACTAAATGTGTACCAAAAATAATTCCTAATCCATTTACCCCAAATAAAATACTAAACATCTGTGGACTTACTTCATAAATATTTTGATAAACAAACGGTGTACCTGAAACATACGCAAAGATGCCACCTGTCATTAAGCCTTGAGTTAGGGCAAGCCCCATAAACAGGCGATCTTTTAATAAACAAGCGAAAGTTCGTAACGTTTCACGTATGGAGCTAGGTCTACGCTTCTCAACTGGAAGAGATTCCTTAAGCTTGATGGATACTGCTGTCAGGATGAGAATACCTAAAATGCCTAACACGATAAAAACCCAGTTCCATGTTGCGCCTGGTACAAGCAACACAGCTGCCCCAAATACAGGTGCCATGATCGGGAACAGTCCGTTAATTAACATGAGTAGAGAGAAGAACTTGGTTAATTCACGTCCACTAAATAAATCGCGAACGACAGCGCGCGAAATAACAATTCCAGCTGCTGCAGTCAAGCCTTGCAAAAATCTCCCTATGATTAAGAAATAGATATTCGGTGCAAATGCACACGCAAAGGACGCAACTACGTACAAAGCAATAAAAAGCAGCAACGGCTTTTTCCGTCCACGCGCATCACTGAGAGGACCAACCACAAGCTGACCTGCAGCTAAGCCCAAAAGACAGGCTGTTAAACTTAGTTGTACTAATGAAGCTGAAGTATCTAGCCCCCTTGTAATATCCGGAAAGCTCGGTAAATACATATCGATGGTAAGTGGTCCAAACGCCGCCAGCATTCCTAAAAGAAAAGCAAGTCCTATTCGTTTTTTTCCTATTATTTGTTGCTCCAACATAACCCCTTCTCTCTAAAAAAATCATCTATTTATTTTTGTCTATTGATTTTATTTCAGGTGGTGATACACTTAATAAAACAACTTAATAAAGCCATTTTATTAAGTGTGCATGTTCTCCACTACATTCATTTACAAAAAATTGGTATATGTGTCATTGAACTCAGGTATTTTTTGTTTTTTTACTACTTAATGAAAGGTTGTTGTTCATTATGCGTTATTTATCTTTAACTTCTTGGAGTTTAAACCGAATTCTCGGTCCACTACATTGGACAAAGTGGGACCAACATAAAAAAGAAATTGTGACGTCTGTTATTGAGCAGCCTGAGATTCACAGTTTGCTTGATCTCCCTTTCTTGTTAGCTAAAAAAGGCTATCAAGCTATGGAAATTATTCATCCGCACTTTCCTTCTACAGACACAGAGTACCTCAAAGAACTACGTAAAGCTACTGAAAAAGCTGGAATTCGTTTTTATAATTTATTAATTGATTATGGAGACATCACAAATGAAGATCCTATTCGACGAAAACACGATATGGAATTTATAAAAGCTGGATTGATATTGCGGCTGAGGTTGGAGCCGAGCATGTCCGTGTCATCGGTGGAGATGCACAACCAGATAATCCGAAGGCCCTACAGCTTGCCTCTCTTCAGCTAATGGAGCTGTGTGCGTATGCGAAGAAAAAAGGGGTAGGTGTGCTCACCGAAAATTTTCATTCACTCACTTCTACTTCAGCTAATTGTTTGTATCTGTATGAACAGACGGATATCACTGGTTTAATTAGTGACTTTGGAAATTTTAATGGTCCTTCTAAATTCCAGTCACTAAGTGAAACCATTCCAAAAAGCACATCTATTCATGTAAAAGCTCTTACTAATGAGGATGGTAGCATAAATAAACCTGAACTACTTCAATGCTTGGATCTGGTTAATCAATTCAATTATTCAGGCCCTCTAACAATTGTATATGATGGTCCAAATGATATGTGGGATGGTATCGAAGAAGTTCAACAGATTGTACAGAGCTACATCGTATGAACAAAAACATTGTAAAAGAGCTTAACTTAAATAAGGTACGAAGTGTGTTGCAACAACTCAGGATTGCCACAAAACCTCAAATTGCAGAAGCTACAGGTCTAAGTGTTGTCACTATAAATTCTCTTGTAAAAGAGCTCCTAGCTAGTTGTGAATTGTATGAGGATAATATCGTGCCTTCTAATGGTGGTCGACCTGCTTTAACATACCGGTTTAACTTTAATTACAGCTTAGCATTGATTTTGCTTTTTAATGAGAACCATTGGAGAGACGAGGTTGTTGCTTCCATCATTAATTTGAATGGTGACACGTTAATAAAAGAAGATCATCACATACCTGTATTTGATTTACAGTATTTTGAGCAGATTATTGCCAAACTCGTAAATGAGTACCCCACTGTAAAAATAATTGGGATCGGCATTCCAGGACAAGTAGTAGATGGAGAAATCACCGTAAGCAGTCATGAAACTTTAATGGGTGTTAGAATGGCTGATTCGATACAAGAAACATTCGGTCTACCTGTTTTAATAGAGAACGATGTAAATGCAGCAGTAAGTGGCTACTCTGCCTTAGAAGATAAGGGGGAAAGTGACTGCGTCATTGGAATCTACTTTCCTGACAAATATCCACCTGGTGTCGGTATTCATTTGAATGGAACAGTTGTAAAAGGAAAAAACGGCATGGCGGGTGAAATTAAATTCCTTCCTTTAGATGTTAACTGGAACGGTCATTGGGATCCGTCCGAATTTATGAAAGTCACATGCCACGTCATCCAAACACTGAATGCTGTCCTCGCTCCTGATAAAATCGTTTTTTATCAAAATGTCGTGCCTGATGAGCTATGGTGCGCCTCTTGGAGTACCTATCAAACGCAGCATGAGATGGCTTCAGTTCCACAAGTTATTTTATCACGTTCATTTTCTATTGATTTTTATGAGGGTATAAAGGCACTCGCTTTAGAAGAGCTAAATCCTTCACTCTCAATCTAAACACACTCACCGGGGGATTGTATGAGAAAACTTATTTGGATGGCCTGTCTTGCATACCTGCTCACAGGCTTTGGGCACATCATTATTGGATCTGTTCTTGAACCCATGATTCACCATTATGACCTGAGTTATAGTGATGGTGGTCAACTCATTATGAATCAGTTTCTAGGGTTTTTAGTTGGGGTATTACTCGCACCTTTTATTGTAAAAGCAATTGGACGTCGAGCGATACTATTACTTGCACTATCACTTTTCGCTGTATCTCAACTTGCATTATTTTTTCTAATTCCATGGGAGATCCTCTTAATCATTATTCCGTTTGGCGGAGCAGGATTCGGTATGATTGAAACGGTTTTAGCCGGAATGATTATTGGGAAGCTTAAAGAAAAAAAAGCCTCCATTATGGTGCTTACAGAAGTGTTTTTTGGTGTCGGTGCACTTGCCATACCTGCACTTGCTGCTTTTTTTATAGCAAGTGGTCAATGGAATATGATTTTTATGGTAGTTAGTCTAATTGTATTCACTTGCATACTATTATGGATGTTTCTACGGTTCGATGAATATGAGCCTTTATTTAAAAAAGAGCTTGTCGACAAACACGCACCAGCTCCAATAAAGCTATCTTACCCTAAAGTCACGTGGCCTTTAATTGTACTTGGTTCGTTCTTTTTCTTTTTATATGTTGGTGTGGAGATGACATTTCCTAACTATCTTCCATCCATTTTGTCGATGACATCAGATCTCACACCTGCCATTTTAGCCATAAGTATTACCGTTTTTTGGGGAGCCATGACCATTGGACGCTTCATTATGTTCTTTACAATAGAGCGGATCGGTATCAGTCGATTATTTGTGATCACCGTCATTGGTCAGTTAGTTGCACTTGGATTGTTTGCAGCATCCCCCCATTACATCGTTAGCTTTATTGTAATCTTTTTTGCTGGATTATTAATGGGAGGTATCTTCTCACTTGGTTTACTTGTGTTGAATGAAGGCATTCCTGGGCTCGAGGATCGAACAACAAGCTTGTTAATCGCAATGGGCGGATTAGGCGGTGCTTTTTTACCAAGACTGACAGGCAGTTTGCTTGATCAATATCCCATCGAAGTGACTCTTTGGACGTTATTTGGATTTTCTGTATTAATGGCTATTCTTATGCTTCTGATCTTTGGTTTTAGAAAAAGGCTTATCTAAAAAAAGGAGAGTACGATGAAATCCGAAAAAGAAAAAATGCTAGCAGGTACTTTGTACAACCCTCAGGATGATGAGCTACAGGTAGAACACGATAATGCCCGTAAACTCACACGTCAATTTAACCAAGCAATCGAACAAAACGAACGAACAAAACTCATAAAAGAGTTGTTTGGCACCACTGGTCACACTTTGCATATTGAAGGTAACTTTCACTGTGATTATGGCTATAACATTCATGTCGGTGAAAACTTCTTTGCTAACTTTGATTGTGTCTTCTTAGATGTATGTGAAATAAAGATTGGTGACAACTGTATGCTTGCGCCCGGCGTTCATATCTATACAGCAACTCATCCTCTTGATCCAATTGAACGAGCATCAGGTCTTGAATATGGAAAACCAGTCTCTATTGGACATAACGTATGGATGGGTGGCAGAGCCATTATTAATCCGGGTGTCACCATTGGAAACAATGTCGTTGTTGCTTCAGGAGCCGTTGTAACAAAGGATGTACCTGACAACGTAGTGGTTGGCGGGAATCCAGCTAGGGTGATTAAGGTGATTGAAGAAGGTCTTTGAATACGAATAAAGAAGTGGGCATTTTATATGTCCACTTCTTTAGAGTTTCAACAGTTCTATTTAAAGACTAACTAGCGAGTAAATTTGGTTTTTCTCAGTCTCAAAATGGATAAGATTCGATTCATTTTGAATGACCTCCACAATAGCTTCTCCTTTTTGAACTCGTATAGGGGTTGTGCTTCTTATCACACATGGACCACCTAGATAGCTTTTTATTTCACCATAAACCAGCTCATGATCTTCCCATTTTAGTTCTAACTCAAAACCACCTCTAGCTTTTATACCCCGAACCAAACCTTGTGACCATGCTCCAGGGAGTGCTGGAAACAAATGAATTTCTTGATTATGACTTTGTAGGATCATTTCAGCTACAGCTGCAGTACCTCCAAAATTCCCATCGATCTGAAATGGAGGATGATTATCAAATAAATTTGGTAATGTTGAGTGACTCAGTAATGCCACTATGTGTTCGTAAGCACGATCTGATTCACCAAGACGCGCCCACATATTTATGATCCAAGCTCGGCTCCAACCTGTATGACCCCCACCATGCTCAAGTCGATTTTCCAACGTTTTAATCGCTGCATTAGCTAACTCTGGCGTCTTTTCGGGGACGATTTGATTACCTGGGTGCAAGGCAAATAAATGAGAGATGTGACGATGCCCTGGCTCTGCTTCCTCATAATCTTCTAGCCATTCTTGAATTTGTCCATTTTTCCCTATTTTTGTGTCAGGTAACTTCTGCATTAGTTCCTTTAATTCAGTAGCAAATTCATGATCATCATCTAAAATTTCTGTAGCAGAGATACAATTAGTAAAGAGAGCATATAAAATCTGATTATCCATAGATGGACCAACACAAAGTGTGCCTGACTCTCCATTTGGCAGGATATAACGATTTTCAGGAGAAACAGAAGGAGCTGTTACAAGCCTTCCCTTTTCGTCTTGTACTAGGAAATCAACAAAAAATAAAGCCGACTCTTTCATTGTTTCATACGCTTTTTCGAGAAACTGAACATCCCCTGTGAATTGATAATGCTCCCACAGGTGAAAACATAACCACGCAGCTCCAAGTGTCCAGTTGGTCGCTGGCATATACAAATCTTGAGGTGCGGTATCCGCCCAGATATCTGTGTTGTGATGTGCTACAAACCCTCTACATCCATACATAGACTGAGCTGTTTCTCTTCCTGTCACTCTCATTCTTTCAATTAGATCAAATAAAGGTAAGTGACAATCAGATAGATTACATACTTCCGCTGGCCAATAATTCATTTGAGCATTAATATTTATTGTATATTTACTATCCCAAGGAGGTAACATATCCGCATTCCATATACCTTGAAGATTAGCAGGTAGAGAGCCAGGTCTACTTGAAGAAATGAGCAAATATCTACCAAAATGGAAATAGACATTCATTAATCCGTTATCTATCTTTCCATCCTTTATTCGTTGAAGCCTCTGATCTGTCGGTAATGTTCTAAGAGACTTATCGCTATCAAACAATTCAAGATCCATCTTAGAATAAAGAGATTGATAATCTTGAATATGATCTGAGAGCAACTGATCATACGGTTTAAGAATGACTCGATCTATTTGTTCTTGGCACCATTGTTCGGGTTCCTTATGTCTGAAGGTGGTGGCTGCTACAAGAACCAAGGTTAGTGAATGGACTTCATTCACAACCAGTCTATTTCCAATCGTATAAACATGCCCGCCCTCCGGTATAGCTTTTAGTACACTATGAAACGTAATGCCATCTTGTCCCCCAGTAACACCAGTCATACTTATACAATCGTCTGAGCTCGCCACTGATTCATCTAAACATGTTGCTTTTTCTCTATCTAACAATATTTTTAATGAGATTGATCCGGGCTTCGACGCAGTCAATCGCATAATCAGTGATTCATCTGGATTACTAGCAATCACTTCTCTTTTGTATATAATCCCATTAGATTCATAGGTACTGGTTACTACCGCTTTTTTTAGATCAAGCTCTCTTCTATAATTTACGATCTCTTTACTCTTATGCTTAAAATTTAGACGTAATTCTCCTAATGGCTCATAATGGCGTTGTCTAAATGGCACACCTGTTAAAGCTAATTCTGCAAGTTCCTCTGCCTCTTTTAATCGGCCCGCAAACAACAGCTCTCTCACTTTTGGTAGATTCGCTAACGCATCAGGGTTATTTCGATTTCTTTTCCCTCCATACCATACGGAATCTTCGTTTAAATAAATTCTCTCATTAAAGACATCTCCAAACACCATACCTCCTAATTTTCCGTTTCCAATCGGTAATGCTTCATTCCAATCCTTAGCGGGTTGTTCATACCACAGCTTATCTTTTGACATTTAGTAACAATCTCCTTTTCTACTTACCATCATATAAAATTTTTATTCAGTAAACAGTTAAAGTAAAACGCTTTCATTTTAATTTATCTTTATGCTACCATTGTGTAAGTATCAATAAAAGCTTGAATCGGAATATTCAGAAGATAATAGGGGTGATTTCTTGAAAATATGTACGATACAAAAGAACAATGAATTCAGTTTGGGCCTCTATCATAATGAAAAACTTATTGATATAGCTGAGGCACTCCATGACCATCCTAAAGCAGGAATTCCGAAAACAGTTGATGAGCTTTGCAAAGACTTTAGAGGATCACTATCACTTATTCAAGATTATCTAAATTCACTTAAGGATTTAGAACCCTACCAACTATCTGAAGAGCACAGCTCTTTTGGACCGGTTGTATCCAACCCAGAGAAAATTATCTGTGTGGGGCTGAACTACCGCCGTCATGCCGATGAGACCGGCGCGACCTATCCGGAGGTTCCAATCCTTTTTAATAAGTTTAATAATACATTGACTGGCCATAAGCATGAGATTGTCATTCCAGATGTAACAAAACAATTAGACTATGAAGTTGAGCTTGCCATTGTCATAGGCAAAACGGCAAAACAGGTTTCTGAAGATGAGGCGCTCGACTATGTGTTTGGTTATACCGTAGCCAATGATCTGTCTGCTCGTGACCTACAGATGAAAACTCCCCAGTGGCTGCTTGGAAAAACCTGCGATGATTTTAACCCTATAGGTCCTTACTTAGTCACTTCAGATGAAATTGATGATCCACAATCCCTCTCTTTGCAAACAACAGTAAATGGGGAGATTAGACAGGACTCCAACACATCGGATATGATTTTTTCGTGCAAAGAAATAATCAGCCACATCTCGCATCATTTTACATTAAAGCCTGGGGACGTCATTTTAACAGGTACTCCAGAAGGGGTTGTTCTTGGTCTGCCTAAAGAAGAACGCGTCTACTTACAAGAAGGTGACTCCGTTTCTGTCAGCATCGAAAAAGTTGGAACCTTAACCAATACCTTTATAAAAGAATGATTAAAATTAGGCCTGACCATTTCGCCGCATTGGCAAAATGTCAGGTTTTTTCCCAATGTCTGCTTTTTACAGATCATGCTAAGCTTAACGTATCTTTCAAATGAGGGGTGAGGCTTATCGTGTTCACGTAAATCGCTAGTAGGAAAAGCTGTTTAACTGTTGAGTTGTCTGTTCCTTTCCATTTTAAAACTAATTTGCGAAAGTAGGGATGAAAGTTGAAGTCAATCTTCTCCGTATTCATTGCCATGGTGCTCATGTTGAGTGTGTTTACTGCTCCAGTCGAGGCAGAAAATGAAAGCGCTAACATAACGAATGCTAATTTTGCTATGCAAGGTTTTGCGACACTTAATGGCGGTACAACCGGTGGTGCTGGTGGTACAACTGTAACCGTGACAACAGGAGATCAACTACTTGCAGCTTTAAAAAACAAACCAAGTAATACCCCTCTAACGATTTATGTGAATGGTACGATTACCCCATCCAATACATCAGCTAGTAAAATTGACATCAAAGACATAAACGACGTCTCCATTCTAGGTGTGGGAACAAACGGTGAATTTAATGGTATTGGAATTAAAGTATGGCGTGCAAACAATATCATCATTCGAAACTTAAAGATTCATCATGTGAATACAGGTGACAAAGACGCCATCAGTATTGAAGGACCTTCTAAAAACATCTGGGTAGATCACAATGAGCTGTACAATAGCTTAGATGTTCATAAGGATTATTACGACGGGCTTTTTGATGTAAAACGAGATGCTGATTACATCACATTCTCATGGAACTATGTACATGATAGCTGGAAAAGCATGTTGATGGGATCATCTGATTCCGATTCTTTTAATAGAAAAATCACATTCCACAATAACTACTTTGAGAACTTGAACTCTCGTGTCCCTTCTGTGCGCTTTGGTGAAGCCCACATCTTCAGTAACTACTACAGTAATATCGTTGAAACAGGCATTAACTCACGAATGGGAGCAAAGGTACGTATCGAAGAAAATGCCTTTGAGAACGCACGGAATCCAATCACCAGTCGTGACAGCAGACAGATTGGTTATTGGCATTTAATCAATAATACATTTAGTCAATCAACTGGTGACATTCCGACATCTTCAACAATCACCTATAACCCTCCATATAACTACCAAGTTACACCTGTAAGTCAGGTTAAGAATGTTGTACAACAAAACGCTTGGGGTAGGAAAGGTTTCACCATAGTATAAGCTCAAAAGAATAAGCCGTTCTCCCTTTGATTTTGCATAAAGGAGGACGGCTTTTTATCGTTCCATTTGTATGAAGAACTTATATCGATCTGCTCTATAGATTGATTTGACAAGCTCAAATGGCTTTTGATCCTCCATATAGCCTGTGCGATGAAATAAAAGAACAGGGCTCTGTTCCTCAATCTCTAAAATAGATGCTTCTTCTTTAGTTGCTGCGCTTGCCTCAATGGATTGAGTTGCTTTTTTGATTGTTTGCTTTAGTTCTTGTTCCACATACTCATATAACGAGTTCGGAACCCTTTCCTCAATTAAATGAGGGAGAAGGACTACAGGCAAATAAGAAATTTCATAAGCCATTGGAATAGAGTCAGCAAGACGGATTCTTTTGATCTTATAAACCTCCGCGCCCTCATCTAACTCTAATTTACTCGTTATTTCATTTGTTGCTTTAACCCTCTGAAAGCTAAGAATATGGGAGCTTGGTTCCATCCCTCTCGCTTTCATTTCTTCCGAAAAACTAGTTAACCCTTGTAAGGATTGCTCAAGCTTATACTGGGCTACAAACGTACCTTTGCCACGCTCTTTTTCAAGGATTCCTTCACTCGTTAGATTATTAATCGCTTGCCTAACCGTCATCCGACTGATTGAATGCATTTCAGAGAACTCTCGCTCCGAGGGGATCAGATCTCCAGGCTGTAATTGCTTATCTTTAATAAGCTTCTTTATTTCTTCCTCAAGCTGATAATAAATTGGCACATGAGACTTTTTATTAATCATCGTAACGTTACGCCTCCGATTTTTCTTTCACAATGGTTAATGCCTCCTGATCGGCAATAACCGTTACATGCGGGTGTGTCTGTAAAATAGTTGCTGGAATTTGTTCATCTACTTCCCCAAATAGACATTGGTACAAAATCTCTGCCTTATCTATACCACTCACTAGTAACAAGATCTGACTCGCTCTCATGATTGTTGCAATCCCCATTGTAATGGCCTGCGTTGGAACGTCTGACTCCGTTGAGAAATACGTAGCATTAGCCTTACGGGTAGAAGCAGTTAGGTGCACTAGATGGGTCTCTGAATCAAAGCTTGTTCCCGGTTCATTAAATCCTATATGACCATTTTTCCCAATACCTAATACTTGTAAATCCACTCCACCGAGAGTTTGAATGGTTTGATTGTATCTATCTGCTTCATCTTTTAGGTTCACCGCCAAACCATCTGGTAAGTGGGTCTGTGTATGTGGTATACCCACTGGCTTAAAAAGATGTGTGTTCATATAATACGCATAGCTTTGCTGATGATCAGCAGCTTTCCCGACATACTCATCTAAGTTAACTGTATGTACCTGCGTGTAAGATGTCTGATTCAATTGATGGTCTCTGGCAAGATACTTATAGGTGCCAAGCGGAGTTCCACCCGTAGCTAAACCTAAGACAGTTCGTGGATTAGAACAAACGGCTTCACTAATGATCTTAGCAGCCTCCTGACTCATTTGATCATAGTGATCGACCTCAATAATTTTCATCCTTCTTCCTCCATTCTATTATACACAAGCTGACCTCGGCAAAAAGTTAGTAGCACCCCATTATTTTCATTCAGGATCACGATATCGGCATCTTTTCCAACTGCGATACTCCCCTTACGATCATATATATTAAGCTGCTTTGCTGGATTGGTAGAAGCCATTTTTAACGCATCTTCTAGGGAACAATCTGTAAAATCCATCATATTTCTAATTGCTTGATCCATTTGGAGCACGCTCCCAGCAAGCGTTCCATCTGATAGTAGCGCTTTTCCATTCTCCACCTTTACGTCTTGCCCACCAAGATCATACGTCCCGTCTTCTAATCCCTTTGCACGAATTGAGTCCGTAATTAAGATGATCTTCTCGGATGATTTTTGCTTGAGAGATAATTTTATGATTTTAGGATCTACATGAATCCCATCTGCAATAAGCTCTGCATTTAGTTCATCCTTTAAAAAACAAGCTCCCACGACACCAGGCTCACGATGATGCAGACCACTCATTTGATTAAATAAGTGCGTAACCTGTGTTGCTCCGGCTATAACAGACGTCTCTACTTCATCAAAGCTTGCATTTGAGTGCCCAATTGAGGCAACGATGCCTTGTTTCTCGAGATATTTTATGAGCTCGATCCCGCCTTCTTGTTCTGGAGCTAATGTAACCAGCTTTATATGATCTCTCGATATCCGCTGCCATTTTTGAAATAAACTTATATTGGGAGGGATTATGTGCTGCTTCGGTTGCGCTCCTGCCATAACGGGATTGATAAAGGGACCTTCCAAATGAATACCAAGGACTTCTGCTCCATTGGCCTTTTTCTGCTGAATAATGTACTCTCCAGCCTGCTCAAGACTATTAGTAATAGCTTCGACACTTTGAGTCATTGTCGTGGCTAAAAAACTTGTTATTCCCTCTTGCGTTAGCATTCTCGCCATTCTATCGAATGAATCCTGCTTACCGTCCATCGTGTCTGCTCCACCTGCACCATGTGTATGGATATCTATAAAACCTGGAACAGCTTTTACATGTTGTAGGTTGAAATCAACTAGTTCATAAGGTAATTCAGGCGCTTCAAACTGATTCATTGGACCATAGGATTGAATCGAGTCACCAGCTAAAACAAGATAACCGTCCTCTATCAATTGATTTTCTGTATATAGGTCAATGTTTATTATAGCCGTTACTTGTTCCATATAAGCCTCCATAAATATAGTTGTCTATACCAGTTGTATCATTTGAGGTGCCCTTAGTCAAACCAATAAAAGTGTGTAAGAAAATCTCTGTTTCCCAATAACAGCATGTACCCTAAATGGTACGGTTATCAGATCTTAAAAATCGAGAGGGGAACATCATGAATACAAAGAATACGATTTTTAACTTAGTATGTATAAGTACACTGGCACTAACCATCTACCATCCATCAACGGCAGCAGCAGAATCCATTCCATTTCCCTTAAACAAAGAAAACTCGTATAAGTTAGATGGAGACCATTTTCTTCCTTCTTCACTTGATACCATTACGTGGGGGCATTTACCAAACCGAAACTCAGAACCAGTCATGGAGATCACATCAGGAGAAACTCTCACAGTTGATACGGTATCGCACGAAGGTATTTTAGACGATCAAGGTAGAAATCCCATCGAGTATTTCGGTGAACATGGAGTAAGTGAGGACGAGATTCTTGAAGAAGCAAAAACCATTGCTTGGTTCAGATATTGATCACGACTTTGATAACCATGGACCACATGTTGTTACCGGCCCGGTTGCAATTGAAGGGGCTGAACCAGGGGATGTATTAAAAGTCGAGATTCTTTCCCTAACACCACGCGTACCATATGGAGTTATCTCGAACCGTCATTATAAGGGGGCACTTCCTGAAGAATTCCCTGAAAATGATGGACCACAAGAAGGCGCAAGTGCTGACAATCCTGAACTATATAATAATGTTTCACTATTTACACCAATTGAATACATAGATGAGCAATGGTATGGTCAAATTCTAGGTGAGGACGTTCAATTCCCAATTGATCCCTTTATGGGCATGATGGGAGTAGCAACAGACACAGAAGATGAAGTTCACTCTGTCCCTCCGACTCATACTGGCGGGAACATTGATATCAATGATCTGACAGAAGGTTCTACTCTCTATCTACCCATCGAAGTGACGGGTGGTCTTTTTTACACAGGTGATCCTCATTTTGCCCAAGGTGATGGCGAGGTTGCCTTAACAGCCTTAGAAGCATCTCTTCGTACTACCTTCCGTCTTACAGTCTTAAAAAATGGTGACGAATCCATCCCTGGCAACGCCTCAGAATTCACACATCCGTTCGGAGAAACAGATGACTTCTGGATTCCAATAGGACTAGACGAAGATTTGAACGAAGCCATGAAAGACGCTACAAGAAGGTCGATTAATTTTCTTGAAGATGAATTAGGAATGGATCGGGCAAAAGCCTATGCTTATCTAAGTGCAGCAACTGACTACGAGGTCTCTCAAGTTGTTGACCAGACAAAAGGTATACATGGAATGATTAGAAAAGCTGATTTTTCAAATAAACTTGCAAGCATTGATTCCAATCAATCTGAGAATCAAGAGGGTGGATCTCTCCCGAATACCGCAACCAACACAACGATCTGGCTTCTTCTGGGATCAGGACTTTTATTGGCGGGGATTGCCTTTTATTTTTTTACAATCAGACGGAAAACTTCGATAAAATGATCACCGTTATACATGGCAAAAAAGCCCGTTCGATTTGAACGGGCTTTTCTGTGTGAGGATTAGGGTACGTGCAAGCGCATCGCTCCTCTATTCCCGCGCATTCTCAAATTTCCCGCTAATAGCGGCCACTGTGTGATTGTAAGGATGAAAGGTTTACACAGGTATTAACGGTGTAAAGACCTCAAAGTGAATACATTCTCTTGGTACTCCAGCTTGGTGCAAGTATTCTTCCATTTCATTCACAAATGAAACCGGACCACAAATGTAGAACTGTTGAGGCTTGTCATGTACGATTCTTTTTATACAATGTGAGGTTAATACTGCTTCTTCCCCACGCTCCGTATAGCGAAAATCATATTGAAATGAAGAATGATCGAGACATAGCTGCTCCACTTCTTCTCGAAAAACATGAGTGCTCTCATTTCTAGTGGCATGGGTAAATTGAACAGCACGTTCTGGCTGAGCTTGTAATGCACCCTTTGCCATGCTCATTAATGGAGTTACGCCAATACCTGCGCTAAGCAATACGAGTTCATTATTAGAGTTTAGATCGATAGTAAATTCGCCTGCTGGTGCAGTTAGCTCTACAAACGCACCTTCTTCCACTTGATGATGCATATATTCGGACACAGTTCCTTCTCGTTTAATTGATAAGCGAAAATAATCCTTACCAGGCATGTCAGATAAGCTGTATTGACGTAGGTGAGTATACTCATCTTTTTTATTGTAGCCTTTCACTGTCACATACTGCCCTGGCAGAAAATTAGGGAGCTTTTGACCATCCTCAGGTACTAAGTAAAAAGACGTCACTAGGTCACTTTCCTTTTGTTTCTTCTTCACGACAAAACGTCTGTAACCATCCCAACCTCCTTTTTCAGATTGAGCCTCCAGATACATTTCTTTCTCGACTAAAATAAAGATATCCGCAATGATCCCATAAGCAGCTTCCCATGCTTGTAGCAATTCATCAGTCGCTGCATCACCAAGTGTTTCCTTAATAGCATGTATTAGATAATGACCAACAATTGGGTAGTGCTCTGGCTTCACCTGTAGACTGCGGTGTTTTTGTGCAATCTGCCTCACAATAGGAAGCAGAGACTCTAAGTTTTCAATATTAGCAGCTGCAGCATAGAGAGTATTGGCCAATGCCTGCTGCTGTTTCGACTGCTTCTGATTAGATTGATTAAACATGTTTAATAGCTCCGGATGCGCTTTAAATAGATTTGAATAAAAACATTTCGTAATCGATGTTCCATGTTCAGCAAGAACGGGTACACTCGCTTTTATTAATTCAACTTGATTGGTCGTCAAAGAGTTTGTCATAACTCCGTTCACCTCATCTTTTAAAGTTATATTTAAAATACAACTTAATTGTACTAGGAAATGAATGGTAAACAAGCGAATCGAGCAACTCTTCACAAATTCGAGATATCTTTGAGAAAAAAGAGTGAAAATCTATGTGTTATACTACTAACATCATATAAAGAAAGGTGTGATTTTTATTCAATTAACCAATTACACCGACTACTCATTACGGACCCTTCTGTATGTTGGGAGTCTTTCACCAGACGAACGTGCCCAAGTAAAAGACATTGCTGGTGCTTATCAAATTTCACTTAACCATCTCCAAAAAATTGCTTACGACTTAGGTAAACAAGGACTATTAAAAACAACCAGAGGCAAAAACGGCGGTGTTGCACTAGCCGTTCAACCAGAAAGTATTAATATAGGTGCCCTCGTCCGTTCATTAGAGGACTTCGGGATCGTTGAATGTTTTACTAATAAGGACAATTGCTTGATTAGTTGCTCCTGCAAACTAAAATCCGTCCTTCATCAAGCCAAATCTGCTTTTATCTCCGTATTAGACCAATACACATTAGCCGATTTGCTTGAGAACAAGAATGAATTGTATGAGTTATTTAAAGAAGGCCAAACGAAATAAGCTCGTTTTTGATAAACGAGCCTATTTTGATAGGATATGAGCACATGCGGTACGTTTGCGCATGTTTTTATTTTGTTTCGCGCACCAGACCTTCATTCCCGTGCACTTCTTCTAGTTTCCGCGCACCAGACCTTCATTCCCGCGCACTTCTTCCAGTTTCCGCGCATCAAACCTTCATTCCCGCGCACTTATTCTAGTTTCCGCGCATCAGACCTTCATTCCCGCGCACTTCCTCTAGTTTCCGCGCACCAGACCTTCATTCCCGCGCACTTATTCTAGTTTCCGCGCATCAGACCTTCATTCCCGCGCACTTCCTCTAGTTTCCGCGCACCTTACCTCCATTCCCGCGCATTCATTTCATTCATAATAACCTGGTGTCTCGTCGTGGCCCCCGACTGAACTCATACCATTTCTTCTAATTTCATAGGTCCAGTACCAAGAGCCTTTTTCTTCACCCTTTTCCCACGTTTCACGGAAAGTGACATGGTAAACTTCTTGCTCTTTTTCTTCTACAGACACTTCCTGTTTGACATCATACCCTTTTATCTTTCCTGTCCATACCCCTTCTTCCTCAGGGAAATGGTCATAGTATACACCACGAGACTCATGAGCTTCGAGGATGGCTTCTTCTTTTGTAAAAGGCGGTCTTTCTGGTGAAACGAAAGCAAAGATGGTTGTCATAATGACAACTATGACAATTGGAATCACAAGAGTAATTGTTTTACGTGGTAGTTTTAATTTACTACGTTGTCTTAGCCAGAGATCAGTCATACCAAATACTAAAGCAGTTCCACCACCCATTAAAGCTCCTGCTCCATATGTAAAAAGACCAAATGGTAGTCCCAACATCGCATGTAGGCATAAATAGATTAGCCAATGTAGCTTCATTAACTTTGTACTAATAAGCTCTAATACAATTGAAACGAAGCCTCCATAAATAAAAATAACCACACCACTATAGGCAAAATAAATGACGAACCACCCTAAAAAAGTTGAATGCAAATCGTATGGAAATCTTTCACTCTCTATAGTTGTATACCACTGTGCAAGATAAATAGATAACAGACTTGTTGAAAAAAAGGCCGCTAGCAGCTTCCGAACGAACCAAGCCTTTTTGCATCTTTCCCTCACCTCACTCCATTACCATTTTCTTCATATTAACACATGTGATTTATTGAGCAAATTTTTATTATAAATTTCCCTACGAAAAAAGAAATAGACACTCTACATGCCCATCTCTCTCATTTTAATATCGGCGAGAACAACTACACTAACACTAGCCATAATCCCATAGCTACCAAAATCGTCACCACACCCTGTAGCAATGTAGCCATCGTTTGCGCCTTATAGGCATCGGTTACTTTCATGCCAGTGAACTGAGTGACTACCCAGAAGTAGCTATCATTTACATGACTAACGGTCATCGCTCCTGCGCCAATTGCCATGACGACTAAGGCCAGAGGAACCGCTCCTTCAATACCCATTACAGGTAAAAGTGGTGCAACGAGAGATGATGTAATCACAAGAGCTGTTGTTGAGGAGCCTTGGGCTGTCTTCAGTGCTGCTGCGATTAGGAATGGAACAAGTAAGAAAAAGGCACCTGTAAAAATTCCTGCTAGATCTAAGCCTTGGATAAGCTCTTCTACTCCTGAATTACGAATAACTGTTCCAAATGCGCCACCTGCACCTGTTATTAATAGAATCGGCGCAGCATCTACTAGACCTTTCCCCATCCAACCAGTAAGGGTTTCTTCATCGTATTTTGGCAGTAAAGGCAAAGCCGCAATCACGCCACAGAGTAGAGCGATCATTGGGTTTCCAAGAAAGATGAGAAAGGAAACAAAACCACTTTCTGAGCCAACTACTGAGAGGGTTGAACCAATACCTATTAATACAATTGGAAGAATAATAGGTAGGAACGCTGAAAAAGTAGAAGGCATTTTTCCAAAGGAAGCTACCACTTGATCGTAATCAAGATGCTCCTCACCCTCTTCTTCTGGCACTTCAATTTTTGTCGCAACTTTCACAGCCCAAAGATAGCCTACTAGAGTTGCGGGAATCGCCACGATTAATCCGATCAATATAACCGTTCCTAGATAGTTATCAGCACCTATATTTCCAGCTGCTGCAATTGGGCCCGGCGTTGGGGGAACCAATGTGTGTGTGGCATACAAACCTGTCGCAAGAGCAACAGACATGGACGCTACAGCTACCTTTGCCCGTTTGGCTAATGCTTTTCGAAGACTAGATAAAATGATAAATCCTGAATCACAGAACACAGGAATTGAGACGATAAAGCCAATTAAGCTCATGGCGAGTTGAGGCCTTTTGGGTCCCATAATCCTGAGAACGACCTCTGCCATCCTGTAAGCAGCACCAGCTTTTTCTAAGATCACTCCAATAATTGTCCCAAAAACAATGACAAGCCCGATACTCGTCATCAACCCACCAAATCCATCATTAATGCTTTGAATGAGGTCAGTCAGTGGCATACCTGAAGTAAAACCTACAAACAGTGTTCCCAAAAGCAAAGAAAGGAATGGATGAACTTTAAACTTAGTGGTTGCGATTACAATTAGTAAGACACTAGCAGCAATTAAAACGAGTAGTAACATGACAAGCCCCCTAGTGTATAGATTCCAAAAGTAATTATAGCGCTTACATTGTAAATTACAAAAGGAAAGAGGAAATAAGAACAACAATATCATAGGTTGACAATGAAATTATCAGAAAATAAACAGGATCTTCTAGCATTAATACTATTTTATCAGTATGATATTCATATAAACTAGACCTATTTGATCAGTAGAACTTAAGGAGGGAACGCCATGGATCAAAAAATAGAAAACGATTTGATTCACTATGAGCATTCTTTTTCAAGTGATGACACGTCCGAGACGATTGTTTTAATTCATTGCAACGCCGCTGATATGACTGTATTTGACTGGGTTGTTCCTTATCTACGGCAGTCCTTTCATGTGGTACGCTATGATTTGCGTGGATTTGGTCAAAGCGCAAGAGGCACTCATCCTTTATCCCTCGACACATTTGCAAAAGACTTACATTCGTTACTTAAAGAAATCGGTTTAGAAAAGGCTCACATAGCTGGTCTTCAACTTGGTGCATTGATTGCTATTCGATTTGCACATATGTATAAGGATATGGTTAACTCTCTAGTTTTGATGTCAATTCCTTGTTTCCCCCCTGAGTTACTAGAGAAAATTACTACACATCGAATGGCTATAAGGCCTGAGGGAACTGAGATCCCAACGGATTATATTTTAAGGCAGGCAAGCACATTGCCAGCAGGACATCCAGCAATTGAACAAGCGGCCAAAAGCGCTTTAGCTTGTGATGTGAATGTTTGTAAGGAGATTACCCAACTGACCATGATGTCTAATCCACTTGATGAGTTGGCAAACATTTCACAGCCTACTCTCATCATCTCTGGGGCAGAAGATGTATTTTTTCCTTATCACTATCTTCATGCTGTTGTTAGGGGATTTTCTCACTGTCAATCTATCGTTATGCCAAATGCATCGAGTCTAATTGTATTAGATGATCCCAAAATGCTCTCCTCTATTCTTATTTCCTATTTTCAACTAGAATCCTACTCAACAGAACAGACAGATCCATTTTTAACTAGTATGAAGGAAGCCATTCGTTCTTCAGTAACGTCCTTACAGCTACCAGCAGCTAGAGTAAATGCGATCTTGCATATTGAAACAGCCGGTGAATTTACTGTTTTTATAAATGATCAACCTATTCCAGATGGTTGGAACAAACGCTACGCAAAATCTTTGTTGCTTTTCTTTGTCATTCATCCATCAGCTAGTAGAGAGCAAATATGTGACACCTTCTGGCCAGATCTTCCTTTAGCTACAGCTAAAAAGAATCTTCGTGTCTACTTATTACATTTACGTACTTTACTTAATCAAGAACATGAAGAACCTCTACTTGATGTAGGGCGTGAACGTATCTACCTTAAAGGCACCATTAGATGTGATTTGCTTGACCTATTACGTGTAACCAAAGAAGCTTTGCTTGAGCCTAAAACAGATACACGCTTGACGTTAATAGAAAAAATAGAGACTTCTCTTCAAGGCATCCAGTCTCCCGTTTTGTATGAAGAGTGGTACATGACAATTTGGAATGACCTACAGAATCACTGGGTTTCTCTCTTTAGCTGGAGCGCAAAGGAACTTGCTCAACTAGGACATTATGAACTGGCATTACGTCAGCTCCAAACCGCTTTAACAAGTATAAAGGACGAGTATCTCATCGAGACTGCATTAGAAATTGCTTATAAAAGTCAATCCCAACTACTTATCGATCAATGGACAAGAACTCATGACGGATTCTTAAGCAATGAATCGTTAAACTAAAAAAGGTAGTTGCCCACATGTGGACAACTACCTTTTTTCACTCTTACCATCTTATCCACATGTGTATAACCTAAAGCTTCATACCCATGCGACTTTTGTATCGTTTTAAAAGCATCTGACAATCGACACTGACAACACCTTTTAAAGGATATAGTGTCTTAATGAGGAACTGCTCCATCTCCTGTTGATCTGAGAAAATGCCGTGCATATGGAGCTTACTTGGCCCGGACATAAGATATAGGCTGGATACCGCATTTTCATTTTCTAGCTTTTCAGCAACTTCGTCCAAAAATTGTGGTTCCACTTCTACGTTAAAAAAAGCGGAGACCTGAATACCCATTTTTGCAGGGTTCACAACGACTGTGAATTTCTCAATCACTTCATCTTCAACTAAATTCTGAATTCTTATTTGTACAGCAACTCTTGATAAACCAACCCGTTTTCCGATGTCTGTGTACGAAACACGTGAGTTCTCATGTAGCATCGAAATAATCAACTTATCAATTTCATCTAATGAAGAGTTCGGCATTTGATACATATCACTCATGACAATCCCCCGTAACTATTGAAGGTCTAAATGTTCTTTTAACATGGCTCTTATAGTTTGCAAAGAGTCTTCATCCACTCTCACATAACTGATACCATCACTACCACGGAAAGGTTCGCCACTCAATTGAACTGTCTCCACCTTCTCAAGTGATGTTGCATAGCCGTGTAATGATAGAATGTTAGCAAATGAAAGATCTGTTCGTAAGTTACCACCAAGACTCTCAAATAGTTTATCATAATTTTGAATACTGCTTATAGACGCCGCATCATTAATAATTGACTCTATAACCTGTTGCTGCCTCTGACCTCTACCGAAATCTCCACCCGCTTTTGGGTTTTTTCGTTCTCTCGAATAAGCAAGAGCTTCCTCACCATTCAAATGAGATGGTCCCTCTGTAAAATGAAGTGTTTTTCCTTTTTCAGTGAAATCAAACGTAAAGGCAACGTCTACATCAATTCCCCCTAAAGAATCGACAATATCCTTTAGTCCATCAAATTTAGCAATCGCATAGTGATCAATTGGAATTTGTAGAAGGTTCTCCACAGTATCCACTGCCATATCCACACCACCAAACGCGTTGGCATGGGTTATCTTATCTGATTTTCCCTTTCCTACAATTTCAACATAGGAGTCTCTCGGAATACTAGTTAAAATAATCGACTTCTTTTCTCTATTAAAGGTCGCAACTAACATTGCATCTGAACGTGCATGTTCCTCACCTGGTCTTGCATCATCACCCATAATTAACACGGAAAAATTATCTTTACCTACATTAACGGGCTCCGTACGAAGCTCAGACTTTTCACCACGATCTAGCTCACTATAAGACTCAGTAGCTACTTGATTAGCTTTTACATATAAGTATCCAGCTCCTGAACAAATCAACAAAACAGTGAACAGCAAGACAAGACCCGTTATTCTGACCCATCTTCGTTTCTTCCGTTGTACTCTTGTTTTACGTTCCAATTTTAACCCTTCTTTCTATACTAACCACTCGTATTCTAATGTTTAATTCTAATAGTAATAGGAATTATATAATGATAATATAATTGAATACAAAATGGAAGATAGAATTACAAATGGAAATAAAAATCGCTTTATTTCATACTAAAAGAAACCCCCTTCCTTTTAGAAGAGGGTTGTAATACCAGGTCCTGTTTATTCAATTTTCTTCAACTCTACCTCACCAATACCTTCAATCTCGAAAGTAAATGAATTCAAGTTGTCATAAGATGAGATTTGGAAGGTGGTCGAAATGGTTGTGGTTTGATATTGATCACCAAAGTACCACCTGAACAAATCAATTCCATATTGATCACCCGCTGAATCCACAATAACCATCTCCGAAAAGACATGCTCTTGTTCACGATAATCCCCTTCAACTTCAAACTCAAGATATAAAGAGGTTGGATTAGCTGTCGCTTCTTTTATTTTAATTGGTGCTGTTTCATCCACAGCTACATACTGAGCCGGTTCACTATTTCTTCTTTGTTCCATATCATTCATTGAAATAATCCACTCGCCATCGATACTTTCAAAATCTCCATTACTCCATAGATGAATCGATTCTACTTCTAAAGTTGCATTTTTTATGTCAGGTATCGTTTCTTCACCAATATTGTCATACAATGCTTCAATCTGAACAAGTCCATCACTATTATGTAATACGGCTTCTTCGGCACCACCACTAAAATATGAGGTCCCATTCCCCTTACGTGTTTTTGTATCAGGTATGCTTTCTTTTAAGTACGTTCCATCTCCGTTTTTCAGTCGATAATCAAACTCTACTCGCTCAATATCTTTTAACTGCTTTACATCCTCAAACTCCATCTTAATATTCATCCCTAACTTCCGATCGTCATAAAAATGGTCCTCGAGGGTTATTTCAATTCCTTGATCACTTGCTTTGCTACCATCCGTTTGCACATAACCCTCTGAGATGGCCTTATTTACACCTCGATCACCTTGAAACAACTGTGAAAACGAAGCCTGCACATCTTCATTCATTAATATGAATCCAGCCAACACAGCTGCTGCAGCCGAAATAATTGTGCGTCGAACGTATCTTCTCTTTTTACGTTGAGATGATTTTAATTTAATTTCTTTATAGGTATCATCTAATGTAGAACGAACCTTCTCTGGAAGATTAGCCAATGGTTTTCACTCCTTCAAATGTATAGTAGGTATCTCGGAGAATTGCTTTTCCGCGAGAAAGTCTAGATTTAATCGTACCTTCTGGCTCATTAATCATCGTACTGATTTCTTTTGTCGTATAGCCAACGACATAATAAAGAGTAAAAACCAATCGATATTGATCCGATAAGCTATTAAGCGCATCTGCCAATTCTATATCTTTAAACGAATCTGCTGCTTCTAATAGCTGATTTGGGAGATCAAGCACTTGTGTTTTTTGTTTCTTTTTCACTAGACTTGTACATTTATTAAGCAATATTTTGCAAAGCCACGTATGAAAATACTCATTCTTTTTTAGTGTGTGTAGCCGTTCAAATGCCGTTAAAATCGTATCCTGCAAGAGATCTGCTGTGTCTTGCTCATCTTTAACAAATCGAATCGCTGTACGATATAGAACTTCCTCATACTGCTGTATAAGCTGTACAAAGGCATCTCCATCGCCTTTTTTAGCTTTTTTCACCAACCGTTCCATCGCCGTCCTCCATTCCTGTTTTTCTTTTACATTTATTAGACAAACTTGTGGTTCATTTAGTTGCACTTTTTTTGAATTTTTTTATTGTAAACACTTTAGTCATTACTTACAATTATTATACAGAATGTTGAGGAGGGTCATCATGAATATCTATAAAGCTACCATTCATGATCTTGCGCATGTAGCTAGATTATTTAATGCCTATCGCGAGTTTTATCATCAGAAGACTGATTTAATCGGAGCCACTACTTATATTACCGAGCGACTTAATCAAAACGATTCTGTTATTTTTGTAGCCGTTCATGAAGGAGAGCACGTAGGGTTTGTGCAGCTGTATCCAACCTTTTCATCTATTGCAATGCAAAAAGCATTTATTTTAAATGATTTATTTGTCGCAGAAACAGCTCGTAAAAACGGTATTGGTGATTTGTTGCTACATAAAGTAAAAGAATATGCCTTAGCAGAAGATGTGCTGCGGCTTAGTCTAAGCACCGCCATACATAACAAAGCCGCCCAACGATTATATGAAAAACACGGATATGAGCGCGACACTGATTTTTATCATTATCAACTGACGCTTGAGGATTAATGAGCCAAATTAAATAACCTGGCTCCATATAAATATGGAGCCAGGTTGCATAGGTGTTTTTAAGTTTCAAGTATGATTTAGATTAGTCGTTTTTTTCATGTCCTTATATTTCTTATAGGTTTCAAAAACTGTATAGATAACTAGTATGAAGAACACCGGGCTTACGAGACCCGATTGAGATTTAATTCCCTGAAGAGAACATATCAATACAAATAAAAGGAACAAAGAAAACGCAATAATATTTATCCAGAAATATTCTTTATCTAATTTTATCTTTATCGTGTAGATGAGAATTGTCTCAAGTAAGGCAAATATAATGAGAGATACAGCAATATAAAAAGTAGTCAGTGAATCAAATATCATTAAGTTTGGAAAGAAATCTTTAATGGCTAATAATAAGAATAAAGAGTATATGATAATGTGTACTGCCATTATGACTTTTTTCACAGGAACCTCCAATTAAAGAAGATATATACGTAGTTTTAGCTTATCATAAGATACGATATGAACGAAATCTTAATTAAATTGTAGGCAGAAACATTATACAAGTCCGTTGCGCTAAATCCATTTTAACTACTGTCCCTTCCTTCACCTCCAAGATCATCTCTCCAAAACTCATCAGCATCACCATGATTATTTTTTCTGATTTCACTAGGTTTACATCCATATTCATTTTTAAAAGCCGCGTAGAAAAACGTTTTATTTGTATAACCAACTTCATCCAAAATACTATCCAAACTTAATTCCGTTTTAATCAATAATTCATAGGCCAATCTGATACGCTGTTTTTTTAATAACTCGCTGAACGTGTACGACGTTTTCCTTTTGATTAATGTACTTAAATAAGATGAGTTGTAGCCTAGTTTCTTTGCAATATCAGCTAAATTGCAGCCTCTTGTATCCTTTATCATGTATGAGAGAACTTCCATGACGAGATGGGACTGAGTATTAATTGAATTTTGATGCCATTCATAGTCGTACACTCGCAACAATTCAGTAAACAGAATCGTCATATAATGATCAATAATGATTTCTGCGTATTCGTCTTTATCATAATACTCTCCAAGTACAGAAAGCATAATTTGCTTTAAATTTGGATTCTTAGCTGAATGAAATACAATATAGGAATCTCTATTTGTATGTTGATAGATAATATTTGATAAAAATTGAGTGATCACACTTTTCTTTTTTAATTTATCAATAAAGGAATAGGAAAAATAGTTTTCCCTTAATAAAATATTGATAATAATATCATTCTCGTTTGTTTCAAGTACTTTGTGAGGAACTCTTTTATCTAATAAACAAAACTCCCCTTCTAATAAAGCAACGTCCTCTCCCTTAATGATCTGCTTACATTCTCCTTTGTAGACATAGATCAATTCAATATATGAGTGAACATGCATTGGCACTTCGGAATAACGAGTATGCGGAAGAATGGAAAGCTTTTCTTTTTGTATAAATAGTGACTCATCAAATAAAAACACTTTTTTATCATCCGTCGTAACCTTTAATTCTTTTATGTCTGCAGAAGCGGCACGATTCCGTAATTGTTTCTCTTCATCATTCAGTGGAAATAGCATCTTTTCGATTTCGTTTTTTGTTAGCATATGATCACCTCCGTTTAGGAATACATTTGGAATTAAGACCTAATAATCTGTTACTTTTTAATAATCTAACGACATTGTGAAAGCGCTTTAATTAATGTACATTTAGTACGATAAATTCAATGTTTAGAATTTCAAATATGTATAGGCTGGTGATATGGATGGGATTTATTAAACAAGTATTATGCGAATATTTAGATAAACCAATTGGCATTGATCATGATGCACCACGTATTAGTTATACTATCGAGGAAACGGGCCGGTCCATTTTCCAAGAATATTATCAGATACAAACCAGTACTGACGATACATTCTCAGAAATTCTCTCAGACAGTGGTCGGGTGCATTCTTCCAACACAACTCACATAGAGATCCCGAAATTAAAATTAGAATCTTTCACTCGATATTACTATAGAATCAAAGCTTGGACTACTAAAAGTGAAACAGCTTGGACAACAGCACACTGGTTTGAGACCGGTTTCTTATCAACAACCTGGCAGGGAAAATGGATAACGGTTAATATCGATGAACAAGTTCCACAATTTAGAAAAGAATTTGAATCTCGCTCTGATATAAAAAAAGCGAGACTTTATATAACGGCTAGAGGGCTCTATGAAGCCACAATCAATGGTTCTAGGGTAGGAGATTTCTACTTGACTCCTGGTTGGACAAATTACAATGATCGTATCCAATATCAAACATATGACGTAACTGACATGATTAAAAATGAGGGTAACGTTCTTTCTGTTATGCTTGGAAAAGGTTGGTACAGTGGGAATATCGGCTTTAATGGCGGTGAAGACGATTACTACGGAAAAGAACAATCCTTCCTTGCAGAACTTCATATTGTTGATGCTCATGGAGAAAAGACCATTATTACATCTGATTCTAGCTTGGGGTTGGCTTGAAAGCCCCATACTACACTCTGAAATTTATCACGGTGAAGAATACGATGCTCGCTTAGGGCACGACGGGTGGCACGAACATGGGTTTAATCAGGCCCTACATCCTGCTATAGAAGTAGATGCACCTCTTGCCAAAATCGTTGCTCAAGAAAATGAACCAGTAAAAAGACAAGAACTGATCACGCCAATTGAGATCATTCAGACACCAAGAGGGGAAACCGTTCTTGATTTTGGTCAGAATATGGTCGGTTTTGTGCAATTCAAAGTACGAGGGAAAAAGAGTAGTGTGGTTACACTTAAGCATTTTGAGGTCTTAGATTCAGAGGGAAATGTCTACCTAGATAATCTCAGACGAGCAAAGCAAACCGTCACATATACGTTAAACGGTGACCCCGAAGAGACATTTGAACCCAGGTTTACCTTTCAAGGATTCCGTTATGTCCAGTTAGATGGCTTTAATGATGACATACTTGCAGAAGATTTTGTGGGAGTTGTTCTTCATTCAGATATGAGAAAAACCGGTCACTTCTCATGTTCAGATGAGCGAATTAATCAGCTTCATCACAATATTGTATGGGGCCAAAAAGGGAACTTTGTTGATGTACCAACTGATTGTCCTCAAAGAGATGAACGCTTAGGTTGGACTGGTGATGTGCAAATGTTTATTAGCACCTCTTCCTACCTCTATAATGTCGGCTCCTTCTTCACAAAATGGCTCCGAGATTTAAAGAGTGAACAAGGAGTAGACGGCAGTGTTCCATTTGTTATTCCTAATGTACTCGATTCTGAGTCACATTCTTCCGCCGCCTGGGGTGATGCGGCCGTTATTAGCCCATGGGTCTTATACCTAAATTATGGAGATGAACGAATTTTAAGAGATCAGTTTTCGAGTATGAAAGCGTGGGTGGAGTATATTTATAACCAAGGGGAAGATCCTTATTTATGGAATACAGGATTTCACTTTGGTGACTGGGTTGCCCTTGATGCTCAGCCTGGTAGCTATATCGGCGCGACGGATCGCGATTTGATTGCGACAGCTTTTTATGCGTATTCTACTAGTCTGTTAAGTAAGGCTGCCTATGTATTAGGTTATGAAGCTGAGGGCTTACGTTATGAACTATTATATAATGATGTGAAGCAAGCGTTTAATAAAGAATTTGTCACTGAGAATGGTCGTTTATCGGTTTCTACACAAACCTCGCACCTATTAGCACTTCAATTTGATCTAGTTGAAGGCACTGCTAAAAAGCGCACAGAGCAACGGCTTGAGCAATTACTTAAGGATAGTGACTACCATTTGAAAACTGGATTTGTTGGTACTCCGTATCTAAATCTGGTCTTAACAAAAGCTGGAATGGATCAGATCGCTTCGAAACTTCTATTTCAAAATGATTATCCATCCTGGTTGTATCAAGTTGAGAATGGTGCTACAACGATTTGGGAACATTGGGATGGCATAAGGGAAGATGGTAGCTTCTGGAGCGCCGATATGAATTCATTTAATCATTATGCATATGGATCTATAGGAGATTGGCTCTATAGAAAAGTAGCTGGCATTGATTGTGATGAAAGCAAACCAGGCTTTAAGAACATTCATTTTGAACCACATTTTATTAACAAATTGGATTGGGCAGCATCTTCATTATATAGTATGCAAGGCAAAATCACTTCTCGTTGGAAAAAACGTCCGATTCAACCGTTAAGTGGGATATTGAGATTCCAGCAAACACAAGTGGAACATTAAATTTCCCTGTAAATCCATCATTTATTAAGGAGTCCTCTACACCATTAGAAAAAATAGAAGGTGTTCATTTAGTCCGTAAAACCGAAAATGGAACAGTTGCCCATGCGGATTCTGGAAACTATTCGTTTACAATCACTTTAGAGGCATAGTGAGCTTTCATAAAATGCAGAGTCAAATTGGCTCTGCATTTTATGACCTACTTCACTCCTTCAAGCATAATCCCCGACATCCCCGTCACCCGCAGGATATCCCCTTCTTCAAGTGATAGCGTAATGGTGGCGCCTTCCACTTCGTCGCCGATGACTTCATATACTCTTGGTTCTGCTTCTTCTGAGAATAATTCGATAGTTGCGATGCCTGGCATTGTAGGAATGATTTGATAGGTGCCTGGTTCGATATCGAGTCCTACTTCCCAGATGCCCGAAGAAATGGTTGCTGTAAATTCTTTAGGAAATGGTGTAAGCAATAGAATGTCAAATCCATCAAATGATATCGTGTCAGTCTCATCAATTGTTACTGTTATTTCGTAAGGGGCAAAAGGCGGCCCATATAAAATGTCATGAAAAAGTAGTTCCCCTGCTTCATTATGGACGGATACATTTCCAGCAGATCCTCCACCGTCTACAATCGTATATCGGCCGGTCGGAACTTGGAATTCGTGGAACCTTTCATTGTTCTCCATCTCAGCCACGATTTGCTCGCCGTTTGTTAATACTCGCTCTGACTCTTCTTTTTGAGGGACACTCATTCGCTCTAAAATCTCTGCTTTTTCTTCGTGAAGTAATTCGCCATCTTGCTCATAAGCCATCGCTTCATCCGTTTTTTGCTCACAGCCAACCAGGAATAAAAAACAGATGATGCAGAAGATCGCTTTTGGCTTATCCATAAAACTTCTCATAATATTCTAATGTCCCTAGTGGCCCGATGCTTAAATCTTTGCCTTTATAGTTTAATAAAAGCTCGATCCACTCCGTTTGTTGCTTGGCATTCATCTGCTCCAAAGGCACACATAATAAATGGTTGGCTAGATATAAATGGTTTTCAGGTAATGGATGCGATGCGCTTAATTGGCTGTATTGCTTTTGGTCCATCTCAACTTTTAAGTAATCGATTTGCTTCTCGTCGTATGTTTGTTCATGTATAAAATGACCATCTCTTAAATACAGCACTCGATCGGCGTACAAGTCTAAGTTTTTAAGTAAATGAGACGCAACAAATACAAGCTTGTTCTGTCTTTTAAAATCCAAAAGCTGCTTGGAGATGATTGAGACATTTTCGATATCTAAGCCATTCATTACTTCATCTAATAGCATGATAGACGTATCTGCGGCAGCCATCATCGCAAAACATAAGCGTTGACGCATACCTAAAGAATACGTATGTACTTTTTTCTTTACGTAATGATCCATCTTTAAAGCTGCCGTAATTGCTGGCAAATGTTCTCTAGAACCCTTCCACATATCCGCATATAATCTCAGATGGTCTACTCCGCTCAATCCTTCAAATAGTTCACTTTGATCGGGAAAGGTTGCCAATTTCCGATAAATGGCTAGTTCTTGCTTCTCCTTTTGATACGTGTACTGATTGTCAACTGTAACCGAACCGCTAGTTGGTTTGATTGCATTTGAAATGACGTTAAATAATGTTGTTTTTCCGGTTCCATTTGGTGCAACAAGACCAATAATTTCACCTTGTTCGGCTGTTAAAGAAAGATCTATTAATACTTGTTTTTCTTTATACGCAACTGATAGATTTTTTAGCTCAAGCAACTTTCTCACTCCTTTGCTTTTTTATATACGTCCTTTTTTGAATCAGATAGATGAAGAGCCATTGTACAGCCATAAAGATGATTAAAATTATGATAGTAAACGGAAAGTCGATGTAACTGTTGCCTACTTCCGTAGCTACATCACCTGATAAGACACCGGGAATATTAAATAACGTAAAGAGTTGAAGTGCCGGGTGAGTCCATCCCAGAATCATAAATAAATCAGATGTGAAATATAAGCCGATCGCTATAAAAACGGTCGCATACGCATTAGGAACTAGCTTATTTAGTAAAATGGTTAGAAGCAGAACAACACCTGCCACAACAATCAACCCTGCTAATAAGTAAATAAGATACGTACTAGTCGAGATGGCTTCGTAACTTCCATTCAAGTAGATGATTTTAGGATAAATAAAATTGCCTATGCCCGCTAACAAATAACTAACAAAAAATGCTACTCCCACCCCAAGTAATAATAGGGCTAGCAAACTTATAAAATAAACAAACAGCTTACTATGTACTTTTTGAATGGCAGAGATCGGAAAACCCGCGAGAACTGTCTGATGAGATTTTTCATAGACAATGATAGAGCTTGCTAGCACGACAACAAAGGTAAAGAAAATCAGTCCACTTAGCGCGGTAAGAACCTCTACTAGATAGCGACTCGAGCCTAAGCCCTCTTCCATTAAAGGTAGTTGATGCTCTTCAATATAAGATAAAAATGCCTCTTCTTTTTCAATGTCCTCTAATGGCACGATCAATGTTTCAAAAATTCCAACGTTATCCAGCTCATAGTTTCGAAATCTTAACTCATTAACTAAGCGTCCCTGTTCAACGTACTCCTCTAATTCGTTTTCTCGTAGATGCCATCTTTGCATATTCACAGCTGATAACTCTGCTAGCAAATTTTGATAGACTTCTTCTCCTTCCGCCTGATTTGTTAGTTCTTCGGGAAAGAAATCAATGCTTCGTTCAGCGATACCCGACTCTATCTGCTTTTCCAATAATAAGTTCTCCATATTGTCTTGATTATAAGAAAAATAAAACAAGCCAAAGAACAACAAAACGAGCAATGCAAGAAACCAGTTACGTTTATTTAGAAGAAACAACTTCCATTCGAATTTTGCAAATCGCCAAAACATAAGTACCTCCTTTCTCTCCTAGATCAGCTATAAAACCGTTGCTTTGATATGAGCTTACTGATGACTAATAGCAGAGCCTCAACAACAACCACTAACCCTAAAAGGGCAACCATGCCAGTAGTAAATGAAATTGAGTCAGTTAGAAATAAATAATTCATCTCACCCGCAGCCACTTTTCCAAAATCAAAATAGATTTGTGGCAGATAGCCTACGTCTATGCCTAATACAGTATCAGATGTGCGATCTCTGAATAATCGTTCAAAGAGTAAGAGACATGTTGTAACACCCAACACAAGCCACTCTTTTTTGAACAATAAACTAAATACCATATTTATTCTTATAAAGACGAACAATAAAATCGCCAATAAAGCGATCGCTTGAAGCAAGAATGTACTCATAGACTTATACTCATATTGTTCCATCGTCACATCGTTAAATGATTCGAGATAAGGGATTTGCAGAGACAAATCACCGAACCCATTTAAAAGTGTAAGTAAAGCAAGTCCAAAAGCTGACAGACCAACTATTACAGCGAGTGTGTAAAGAAATGCCACTCCACTTTTTATATTCATGGTTGAGTACCAAGCCAATCGGTAAGCCTTGTTTGATTGTAGGATGACGCCGATCGCGTAATAGAATATCACTGCTAAAATAAATGGCTAGGAATAGAATCAGTGGCCCACCCACTAACAACAGATGTTCAAATACTTGGATCGCTGACTTTTGTTCAATCATGGAAAAAGTCAAAGGCAAATCATTATGTAAAAGCGCTTGGTATCGGTGGTATGTATAATACTCAAAATGCATCATATCCATTCTCGGATATGTAGAACCCTCAAACATACTTGGATCAGATGTCACCGTATAAAAAAATAAATCATATTCCATTTTTAATCGCAGATAACGATTCGGATCTCCGTTCTCATAAGCATGAATAAGCTTAGATGAAAGCTGATTATAATATTGGAGTTCAGCATAAAAAGATTTTTTTGTAAACGAATTGAACCCCGTATATCCTTCTCGTAATCTGTAATCCAGCAAAACTTCATTTAGTTGAATGTCTGCTTTTAGTTGTTCATGATCAAGTACATGCACGGTTTGTTTATCTGGCAACATAATCAAACAGTATCCCAATAGAGCGATAAAGAGAAACACAATAAAAAATACGTTCTTTTTGCTCCTTATCATTAAGCCCAATTCATGATGAAACAATGATCGATACATAAAAAACCTCTCTTATCTAGATGACATCCTACAAATAAAACATTTTTATCCATTTTAATTGTACCAAAATACCGTGGGTAAGTATATGAATTTTCGCTTAGTTTAGAAGATTCGCTAATTTCTTATTTGAGATTGGATGATAGTATTGCTCAACACCTAATAAATATGGAAAATATTCATACCATCTTAGAACTTGAAGAGTATGAAATTATTTTACAAGTCAGAAGAGATATAAGCAGGATGATCTGAGGCCCGGTTCTCTGGTTTCATTTTATTTAAATATATAGGTAACATGTATAAAACTCTACTACATCACACATGGTATGTATTAGAGATAGACTAAAATAAAGGTTGTGTTTACATTTCGAGGTGTGTTTTAAATGTTTAGAAAACTAAAACAACAACGTCTTCAGCAGAAAATCGAACAGACATCAAGGGAACCCATTTATTCTTTTGAAGATCTATTAAAAACCTGCGAACTTTCTTCTGATTTTGAAGCTTTTAAGCATCAAAAAGACAGTTCTTTTACTATTTATTATTATGCGTCCATCATTAAACCAGAAATTCTTCATGATGAGGTACTACCTGCTTTAGAGAACAACCCCCATACGTCATTAACAGAATTAAAACAACTAATTCCCATAGAGAATACACTCCTAACAAATTCTATAGAAAAACTAATGGATGGCTTAATGCGTGGGGGTATCTTAATCAAAACGAACCATACATCTGATCTTTTTCTTTTTATACAGCAGAACATGTTGAGAATCGGTCCGTAGCTTTACCAGAAGTAGAGTTCAGTGTTGTTGGTCCTAAAGAAGCTTTTGTTGAATCCCTTCAAATGAATATAAATTTAGTTCGGAAGAGAATTCCAATTCCAGAATTAGTCATTAAAGAACTACTTATTGGTGATTTGAGTAAATCAAGAACAGCCATAATCTATATTCATGGCATTGCAAACAATGAGATCGTACAAACCGTTACTCAGCGCATTAACGACATTCAATTCGATGAAATTGTCGATAGCTCTTTTGTTGCTCAGCTAATCGCAGATGATGCTAATTCTGTATTTCCACAATTAATTGATACCGAGAGACCTGATCGGGTAGCCTCTCTTTTGGCAGAAGGGAAAGTAGCTATTATTCTTGATGGCTCACCTCATGCCCTAACTGGACCTACTTCCTTTGTTGAATTTTTCTCTGCTTTTGAGGATTATTTTTTACCTTGGCCAATCGCTTCTGCTTTTAGACTTATACGTCTATTTGCTATTTTATTTTCTATTCTTTCAACTGCCTTATATGTAGCTGTCTTAACATATCATTATGAAATGATTCCTACAACGTTGCTTAATACTTTAGTTTCTTCTCGAAGTGGGATACCTTTCCCTCCAGTATTTGAAGCAATCATTCTTGAACTTGTAATTGAGCTACTGAGAGAAGCGGGGGCCAGGTTACCAACTAAAATTGGTCAAACAATTGGTATTGTTGGGGGAATCGTAATTGGTACTGCAGCGGTAGATGCCGGGCTGACGAGTAATATCCTTCTTATTATTGTAGCATTGACTGCCTTAGCTTCATTCACTACACCTATTTATCAAATGGGGAATACAATTCGTCTCATTCGATTTCCATTTATTATCGCCGCTCAATGGCTTGGTTTTTTAGGTATTGCTTCTTGTTTTGCTCTTTTTATAAGTCATCTCCTAGCCCTAACATCACTTGGCCATCCTTATTTAGCGCCTGTGTATCCACTTAGAGTACTAGACCTAAAAGACTCCTTTTTTCGACTGCCATTTCATATGCAGAAAAAAAGACCTAAGAGTCTTCGTACTCAAAAACGATCACGTTTTAATAAATCTAATGAAGGAAATCATTTGAAAAAACTAGATATCGAGGAGTAAGGAGCTACATTATGCATCATTTAGATACACCAAATGAGACTAGAATGCTTTCGCCTTTCTTTAGTTTTTTTATTATTATGTCTGTACAAATCAATGTAGGAATTCTTGGATTTGAACGAATTATAACCAAATACTCGGGACATGACGCCTGGATTTCAGTTGTTATCACGGGGTTATTTGTACATTTATTCATTTGGTTAACGTATCAAATTCTAAATAAAAATCAGGGTGATCTTGTTTCTATTCACATCAAAACCTTTGGTGTTTTTATAGGTACAATAATGAATATTTACTTTCTTTGTTACTTCTTTCTACTTAGCTATACAGTGATTCGAACGTATGTTGAGATCATTCAGGTTTGGATGTTCCCTGACGTAAAAGCGTGGGTACTCTCTCTCTTATTGGTAATCTTAAGTTATTCATATGTAACAAGAGGACTGCGTGTTATTACTGGTTTTGCAATCGTAAGTCTTCTAATTACTCTCCCACTTTTATTTGCCAATTATTTTACGTTTCCACACACTCATCCATCTAACCTTTTACCAATAGCTACACACTCTGTTACTGATTTATTTAAGGGTGTAAGGGCAATGACTTTAAACATTCTTGGTTTCTGCGTTCTTTTTATGGTATATCCCTTTCTAAAGAATGCACCAACATCTCAAAAATGGTCTCATCTAGCCATTGTATTTAACATGTCTCTATATCTATTTGCAATCATTCTGACGACCGTTTACTTTAGTGAAAATCAGCTTGAACAAACCATTTGGGCAACAATTACTCTTTGGAAAGTTGTGGACCTCAGTGTAGTAGAACGTTTTGAATATATTGGTGTTTCACTCTGGCTTTTTGTTGTTCTCCCTTCTTTCTGTCTGCTTTTATGGGCGGCAAGTAGACTAACAAAAAGGATGCTTCATTGGAAGCAGCGTACCGGATTGAGACTTATTTCTATCCTTCTGTTTTTCTGTTCATTTTTTTTATTAGGACGTAGTGGAGTAGAATCACTAAACGATTTCACTTCAAACGTTGGATTCTATACCATTTATTTTTATATTCCCTTTCTATTTTTCTCCCAAAAAGTAAGCTCACGTATACAAAATTGGAGGAATGCTAAGTGAAAAAAGGAATGTTTGTCTGTTTTTGGTGTATCTTTTTGATCAGTTGCTCCCCAACTCCAAAAGTAATTGAAGAATTACAATTGATCCAAGCGCTAGGTTATGATTATGTGAGCGAAAGTGAGTTCAGAACTGTAGCTGGTTCACAAATCATTTTACCCGGGGAAGAAGAGCTACCCCAAACAGCTGTGTTTTCTGCGGTAGGAAATACTTCAAGAATCACACGTAAAAAAATGCAAACAGAGTCCTCTAAGCTTTTAGTTTTGGGTCGAGTTAACCTCATTTTGTTTCAGGATGATTTAGCGAAAGAAGGTGTCTTTTATTATTTAGATATTCTACAACGGGATCCCTTAGTTGGTCGTAATGTAAGGCCTGCCGTAGTAGAAGGAAAGGTGTTTGATCTATTATCACAAAACTATAAACTCGACATTACCGTTTATCAATACTTAAACGATCTGATTGAACAAAATGAAAAAGAAATCATTCCTCAAATCACATTGCACACTGTCTTATATGAATATTATAAAGACGGCGTTGATGTAACCTTACCAATGATAAAACAAAATGATAATCGTGCCCAAATAACTGGACTAGCTTTGTTTAAAGATGATCACTATATTCAAAAGCTTAACGTCAGAGAAGCATCATATCTTAAACTTCTTAAAGAGTCTTTTGAGGGAGGCTTTTACCAAATAGATATAGATGAGCATGACTATGTTAGCCTGGAAAATGTAAATGCCGCCCCTGTATACACGGTTAAACAAGACGAATCAGGTCTACATGTCTCAATAGACATTAAAATAACAGGAATTGTAAACGAACAAGGCGACGTTAATGGACCTAATCATTACAATAAAAATGATATCAAGCATTTAGGATCTACACAATTCGAGAAACACATGAACCAATTAATTAAAAAATTCCAGGAATGGAATGTCGACCCTATCGGATTAGGTGCTGTAGCAAGAAGTTCTGTTAGAGACTTTAATATAGACGACTGGCATAAGAACTACCCTACGTTAGATATCAAGGTTAATGTAGATCTTAGTTTTGTAAGTAGCGGAATTACGGAAGAAAACTAATGTTTTTCCACCAAAATAAATGGGAATATTCTAGTATCTTTTATTTTAAGTTTATCGTTAGAAAGGATGACTAGAAGTGCACCCACTCCGCTATTTTAAAAGGACTTTCCACCGTTTAAACAGCTTATCTTATCACCAGGTAAAGTATGAGCTTAAGTCTAATGTATGGCTTATCTGCTTATTTTATGGATTAATCGGTACAGCTATAGCAGGTATCGCTTATTATGCAGACATGCATATGTTATTTGGGTTAGACGCTCCTAATTTTTTTCAAGCTGATTATGAATTAACACGACAAATCGTTAGCTCACTTGTTGCTGGTATTATTACTCTTAATGCCTTCACTTTAAACTCCATTCTGGTCGTGTTAACTAACTTTTCTGGTCAGTTTACCCCAAGAATGCTAACAACATTTATTTCTGATCGACGCACTCAGCATTTACTTGGAATTTTTAACTTATCATTTGTATTTATATTATTAACTTTTTTCTTAATTGATGAGGAAGTAGCTTCTTATTATGCCCTAATTCCTACTCTTACGATTTTAGTGATGTTACTAGCCGTAGTTTCTTTTGTTGTCTTCATTAACCATACAATCAAATGGATGCAGGTTCCAAATATCATGCAAAATATGAAGAATGAGTCTCAACAACAAATTTTGACTACTCTAGTGAAGGATCTCGAGGAGTTTCGAACATCAGAGCCCAAAAGAAATATTGCCGATCAATTAAACGGTGAAGGTATGACAATATCCGCTACTAAATCAGGTTATATCCAAATTGTAGATTACAAACGGTTGATCAAATATGCTCAATCTGTCGATACGGTCATTCGTTTTGAAAAAAGGATTGGTGAGTTTGTTTTAAAGGGGACCCCCCTTCTCACCTATTGGAAGAATGGGAGATTCCCTATTGAGCCTAAAGAAATCAACAAGAGGGTATTTATCGGTTCTAAAAAAACAGAAGTACAAGACATTGAATTTGGTATTAATAAGTTAAAAGAAATTGCTATTAAATCCTTGGGTAATGACGATCCACACACAGCATCTAATGCAATCTTTCAGCTGACCGATCTATTACTATCAATCTCAAAAGTCTCTAGATTTTCATCCTATTTAACAGATTCAAATAATGAATTAAGAGTCATTATAAAAAAAGAGTCATTTGCTTTTTATCTTAACTCAACATTCTCGCATATTACGTTATATGCAAAAGAAGATCCTGTGATCACCAACGATATCTTAGAAGCTATGACTCTACTCGTTCAATCAATTGATAAACAGTACCATGAATGCTCTTGGAAATTCGCTTTAATGGTTGCGAAGGGCTATGCAGCACCTTTCTCATTTGAGTACAATGAACAGAAATTCTATCGTTCCCTGGAGAAGATCTCAGACACAACAGGTCATCAAGATGACTATCAAGCTTTTTTGGATGAGATAAAAGATAGCAAAAGATAAGATACAAAAGGATACAGTCTGATCTGTATCCTTTTTCTTATCGAAAGACTATTAGACAAGCTTCAAAATAGTTTCAGAAAAGGCTGCCGCCTCTTCCGATGGAGATTTTGTAAGGATATAAGTAGATACTGTTGGCAAATCTAGTTTAGGAATCTCGGCTTCCAATATTCTTCCTTCAGCGATCTCTCGCCTTACAGCTGAACGTGGTAAAATTGAGCAGCCAAGTCCTTCTTCAATAAACCTCTTGGCCACATGCACTTGTGATACCTTCATTTCCCGTATACCTGGTAATAACCGTTTACATAAAAGCAATACATCATCCCAATACATGGGGTGATTATGCGTTAATAACACATGCTCCCTGAGCACCTCTTCATAGTCTACGAATGAGCCATTTTCCTCTTCTCGCCCATCGTGCGGCACAACAAAAACCAACTTCTCAGACTGAATTTGCCTGCATGTCACTCCGATCGACTGCACTGGCATACGAGAAATTCCGATGTCCACCTTGCCTTCATCAATTGCCGGACCAATTAACATCGATTCCATTACCTCTACCTTAACTTCAGTATGTGGGTTTTCTTTTATAAAAGCCTTCACCCAATGGGGCAGATAGCTTGTAGCAATTAGAGGAGATACAGCTATCCTTATTTCTTTTTGAAAGCCTTGAACTTTTCTATCCATGTGAACCATTCCTTTATGGTAGGCATCATAAATAGATTCGGCATGTTGCACAAATTCCCGTCCATAATGCGTCAATACTACCTTTCGTCCTGTCCTCTCAAACAGATCCGTACCAACAAGCTTTTCTAGTTGATGAATATGTACAGTCACGGTTGGCTGTGAGACATATAGAGAAGATGCTGCTTTTCTGAAATTCTCATATTGAGCTGCCGCAAGAAAGCTTTCGATCCAGTGAATGTTCATACGTCCTCCCAAATATTGATTAAATATCATAATCAGAATAGGCATAATTATTTATTATTCATAATCATATCATTCTAGTAGAATGAAGAAAATGGATGAAAGGATGATGACTATGCATGCAAAAGGCTTAGAAGGTATTGTGGTTGCAGAAACAAGCATAAGTGATGTGGATGGAAAAAAGGGAGAACTCCTATACCGCGGCTATGATGCAGGGAATCTTGCCCAGATGCAAAGCTTTGAAGAAGTAGCTTACCTACTTTTAAACGGAGGATTGCCAAATCAATCAGAACTAGAGGCTTTTATTTTTGCATTAAAAGAAAAGAGAACGCTCCCAACTGAGGTACAGCACTTACTTCGCTCCTTACCAAAAGAGCTTATGATCATGGATGTCTTAAGAAGCTGCATCTCGAGTTTAAATCCAAAAGCGACGTGGCCTCCAACAAAAGAAGAAGCTATTCAACTAATCGCCCTCTTTCCCACCATTATAGCTTCATGGATACGCCATTCTGCTGGTAAAGTGCCTCTAGAACCAGATCACTCTCTTAATCATGTACAAAATTATTTATATATGATGAGTGGAAATCAGCCTGAGGCGGCGCATGTCTCCGCATTAACCTCCTATCTCATCCTTACAATGGAGCACGGCATGAACGCATCCACCTTTGCAGCCAGAGTTGTCAGCTCAACAGAATCAGATTTGCCTTCCGCTATCTGCGGAGCACTCGGCACGATGAAAGGCCCACTGCACGGCGGCGCACCAACAGGGGTCCTGCAGCTACTTAGTGACGTGCAGTCAGATACAAAAAGCCCTGAAGAAATAGTGCGTGAAAAACTACAGCGAGGCGAAAAGCTCATGGGCTTTGGCCACAGAGTCTATAAAACGACGGACCCTCGTGCGATTGCATTGCGACATGTATTGAAGTCAACAGGAGGCGCAGACCAAGTACTTTCAAACGCTGTTGACATCGAACAGCTCATCACTCAATTACTCGCGGAGTATAAACCAGGACGCAATCTTCACGTTAATGTCGAGTACTATGCTGCAGCTGTCATGGATGCCATTGCCTTTAAACCAGACTGGTTCACCCCAACCTTCTGCGTGAGTCGAATTGTTGGTTGGTGCACCCACGTCATTGAGCAATCAGAGGATAATCGAATATTCCGGCCGCAGCAGGAATACGTCGGAACGAGAAAAAACTAGATAATGATTATAAGTACAGTCCCTGGAGGGGGGACTGTACTTATTTTGATTTTAGAGAGGGGGATCCTGGATTGGTTGGATTGCGATGGTCATCGTTTTGATTCCAAGCTCTATCGTTTCACTTGATCCTCCATCGTTTTGATTCCGGGCTCTATTGTTTCACTTGATCCTCCATCGTTTTGATTCCGGGCTCTATTGTTTCACTTGATCCTCCATCGTTTTGATTCCGAGCTCTATCGTTTCACTTGATCCTCCATCGTTTTGATTCCGAGCTCTATCGTTTCACTTGATCCTCCATCGTTTCGATTCCGGGCTCTATCGGTTCATTTGATCCTCCATTGCCCCGTTCACAACTCATTCCCTCCCCACAAAACCCATCCCCAAACAAAAAAAGCAGCAAACACCACGTGTTCACTGCTTCATCATTTTTAATATGGGCTAGATGGTTCGCTTAGTTCTTGGGCTTGCTCAACGGCTGATTTTTGAGTTGATTCGGATTTGCCTAATTGCTCAATTCCTTCTTTCACTCTTCGGCCATATTCTTCATCTGCCTCAGTTAAATTTCGGATCATTTGCTCCTGCACCTGAGCGTTTGCCTGGCCAATTCCGACCACCAAATTTTTAACCAAGCTCATCTTTTTCCCAGTCTGATAATCGATTATAGGTTTCACCCGCTTGGCCAAAGTTGTTAGGGCGGTCAATTGGTGCTTTAACTACTCGGCCGCTTACTTCGGGCTCGTGGGGTTTGCCATTTCGATCGGCTTCACGTAGGCCTTCCACGGATGGTTCATAGTTAATATGTGGGTTGTGAGAAGGTGGTGTGTCTACATGATAGGCCATTTGCCCGTCTCGTTGATTGGTTGCTACTCGTTTTTTTGGAGCGTTGATAGGAAGCTGCAAATAATTTGCCCCTACTCGGTGACGTTGGGTATCGGAGTAACTAAAGGTTCTTCCTTGCAGCATTTTATCATCAGAAAATTCTAATCCATCGACTAAAACTCCGGTACCAAATGCAGCCTGTTCCACCTCAGCAAAATAATTTTGCGGATTTTTATTTAAAGTCATTTTCCCTACTTTGTGCCATGGAAATTGATCCTTATACCAAAGCTTCGTATCATCAAGTGGATCAAAATCCAAATCTGGATGCTCATGGTCTTCGATGATCTGTACATACAACTCCCATTCAGGGAAATCACCTTTTTCAATCGCATCATACAAATCCTCCGTTGCATGATTAAAGTTTTCAGCTTGAATCTTTTCAGCTACTTCCTGCGTTAAGTTTTTAATTCCTTGCAGTGGTTCCCAATGATACTTAACGAGTACAGCCTCGCCTTCTTCATTGACCCATTTATATGTATTCACACCTGACCCTTGCATTTGTCGGTAATTGGCGGGAATACCCCACGGGGAGAAAAGAAATGTAATCATGTGAGTAGCCTCTGGGCTTTGTGAAATGAAGTCGAAAATTCTACCTGGATCTTGGGTGTTTGTGACTGGGTCTGGTTTGAACGCATGAATCAGATCAGGGAATTTCATTGCGTCTCGGATAAAAAAGATTTTTAGATTGTTCCCCACAAGATCCCAGTTGCCATCTTCGGTATAAAACTTCACGGCAAAGCCTCGAGGATCTCGTAATGTTTCCGGCGAATGAGTGCCATGGGTGACTGTTGAGAAACGAACAAAGACAGGTGTTTGCACGTTTGTATTGGTAAAAACCTTCGCACGAGTGTATTTTGAAATTGGATCATCTCCAACCTTGCCATACGACTCAAAATATCCATGTGCACCAGCTCCACGTCCATGAACTACACGTTCAGGTACTCTCTCGCGGTCGAAGTGACTAATTTTCTCTAAGAAATCATAGTTTTCTAAGGTTGATGGTCCGCGATTTGTGACGGTTTTGATATTTTGGTTATCAACAATCGGCTGACCTTGGCGGTTTGTGAGCGTCTGATCCATTTCATTAGCTGCCTTACGTTGGTCTTGTGAGTCTCCTTCGTGCTGAGCATTAACCTCATTTTTTCCCAAGTGAATAAACCCCTTTTCCTGGTCAATTTTGGATCGCTCTTATTGTTGTCCAGTTTAGGGGTTTATTATTCTTCTACAGCCATTTTTCCATAATAAAATCATCCATGACAAAGCCATTTCCGATCTCTTTGACCTCCGTGCGCACCTTTTTAAAGCCTTTTTTCTCATAAATAGCTATCGTATGCTCATTCTCACGATTAACAGTAAGCCAAATCGAGCTTAAACCTCTGCTTCTGCAAAACTCTTCCAAAAACACAATAACCTCACTTGCATACCCCATGCCTCTAAACTGTTTAAGCAAATATAGTTTACTTAAAAACAACGTACCTTCTTCTTCTTTTACGCCTATATAACCAATTGGGATACCACTTTTAATTACATTAAAGTACTCATACCCCTCACTATGTATTTGACGTTGCACAGCTTCAGTGGATTGAAACTCTTTAATCATATAGTCTACCTGTTCTTTGGTAATAATCCCGATATAATGTTCATTCCAAATGCCAATTGCTAGTTCGGCTAGTGCTCCTATTTCTTCGTCGGTTTGCACCGTAGAAATTTGTATATTCATGCCTTCAGCTCCTTTATAAATAACTCCATTATACGCACTCATAGAAAAAAGAGCTAAATACATAAAGTATCTAGCCCTTAATTTCTTCGTATTGCTGCTGTAATAACTGCTCAATATCAATTGGTTTTCCACTTTTAGACGATTTCCATACAGCTTCTCCCACTGCAATGGAGTAAGCACCCGCCTCTGAACCTGCTAGTATTTCGTAAGGTCTAGTTGGATCTGATCCCAAAAAGATATCCTCTTGAATGAGTGGATCTCCACCTCCGTGCCCGCCATCATTTTTCACAACATGAATAATTTCCTTAGACCCAAACAGTGGATAAAAATCAATCGTTTGTTCAGGAACAGGAAATGGTGTCCGGTCCGGCGAGTGAAACTCTTGTGTTTCGAGTCTTCCTTTTGTTCCATTAATAGCAAGTCTGTATCCTTCATATGGCAAAGAGAAATTGATGGAATAGCTTAATAAAGCACCTTGGTCATATCGTACAGTTGCTGCATACGTATCTTCAATGTCAATTTCATGATCAAAAATACAGGCATCTGGGCGATAATTTGTGTACGCTTCTGTTTTCTGATCACTGATTAAATGATCATCCTCTGTCTCACCACTACCTCGTCCAAACAAGCGTGAATAATAAGAGCACAAGTGCCGCTCACTACAGGTTCCGCAATAACGGTTATCTGTTGGGCTTGGATTTAACTCGCCATCTTTTCCGTAGTAGTTTAATGCACCAAATGAAAAGACCTGATCAGGTTTTTGATCGATCCACCAATTAACCAAATCGAAATGATGCGTAGATTTATGAATGGATAACCCGCCTGAAAATTCTCGCATTCGATTCCACCGTTTAAAGTAACTTGAGCCATGATACGTATCGATGTACCAGTTTAAATCAATGGAAGTAATTCGTCCTAGTTTGCCATCCGCTACCAGCTCTTTAATCTTACGGTGATAAGGGCTGTATCGATAGTTGAAGGCAACTGTAACTGTTCCTTTACTTTTTTCTTCAGCTTCCACAACTCTTTTTGCATCTTTGACTGTTGTGACCATTGGTTTTTCAGTAATGACATCAAGATCATGCTCAAGTCCTCTTACAATATAGTCAACATGAGAATCATCTCTTCCAGTCACAATAATCGTATTGGCTCCTGTTTCTTTAATCATCTCTGCAAACTGTTCATATTGAGAGTAAAAAGGTATTCCAGTGAGTTCTGGGAATTTCTCACGACAAACCGCTTCTCTACGTGGATCAATATCAAGTAGACCAACGATTTGATTTTGTTTTGAGAATTGATAGACAACCGGTTCCATAAACATTTTTAATGCACGATTACTAATTCCGCATACGGCAATTCGTCTCATACTTTAGCCTCCTGTGCTTTTCTCTCAAGTGAATGATGAACTAACTTAAATATCCACATTAAGAATAATGCCGGTACAGCTGCTCCAAAGAATAAAATGAGTCCTGGAACTGTCATGAATAATGCTTGTAGTGCATACAAACCTACAAGAATTAGGATCAAAAAGTGGGGGTGGCCAAATGCGAGGGCAAGTGACGTTTTAATACGGTCAAGACCAGCTACTTCAAAACTTACGTATGTTGGAAATAGAAAGATCACCATAATGGCATATGCAATTCCTAAAGAGATCATACTGTATCGGATTACGACGTATGTCCATTCCATTCCTGTGAATAAAGTAAGATTCCAATAAATCAAAAACCCTACTAACAATAATCCAAAACCTAAGCCATTGGATTTTAGAAATTCAGTTTTATAATTGCTCCAGAACGTTTGAAAAACAGGAATGTCCAAGCTCCCCTGCATCCATTTCTTGCAAACAGTAAAAAGGGAAATTGTAGCTGGCATAAGGCCAAATGCAACCAACCCAACAATAGTAAATAACAACCATAAAAAATTTACATAAGCGAGTTTATAAATAACGGTACTGATTCGATAAAAACTTCCCCAAATTCCTGGCATCTCCATGACCATTCACCCCATTCTAGTTAGGAAATAATGTTTCCAAAATCTCTATAGCTTCTTCTGGCTGCGGACTATATACCGGTATACCAACGATGTGATTATTTTCTAGTAGTACGTCACGTTCCTCTTGTAATAGACTGCTTTCATTCAGGTTTAAAGCTTTGATTTCCTGTGCACCTTCTTCACCTTGAAGATACTCTTCATCCGCAAACCCGATATCAAAGCCTTCTAAATGAATCATTGCCTCGTATTCTACCATCTGCTTAGCGAGTCTTTGTTCCACAATCAAGAGACTTGACTGATGGCTAGCAAGCTCTGTTAATAACCGCTCTGCTATCTCTGGATAGAAAGTGATCTCAGTATCAGTACCCAGATCAAGCTTTGATTCAATCTTCTCTTTCTGCTCATAGATGTCATCAGAAAAAACAATGATTTTAAACTGGTCATCCCCTGATTGACAAGCAGTTAGAGGAATACAGAGAAACACAAACACTATTAATCTATTCACAGCTTTTTTCATCATGTATCCCTCACTCCTGTCATTCATTTATTAATCGAGCCCGCTATAATAAAACCAGTCAAAGTCTGCATGGTTCTGACTTTGAGCGCCATTACTAGTTGCAAAAGGTCCTAAGTAGGCTCCCGTGAATCCTCAGCCAAATCTGTACTAAGGATTCTTCCATCTTCCTCTATCTTCAATTCTACCCATTCATCAGGCTTCTCTCCGTAATAAAAATGATAGGACTGACCATGAGCCTCCACTTTTAAATAAACGATAGATTGTGAATAAGGATTACTTGCTACAACTGTATCCTCACCGTTCTCACGCCTGACTAATCTAACTACAGGAGCATTTTGATCAATGCCTACTTCCAACCTAAATTGATAGTTGTGATTTTGAATGAGCAGCACCCCTGCCGCTTCTTCTTTACTAGCTGGTGTGAACTCAAGAACTGTTGATGCAGAAAAGCTGAGGTGCTGCTGTCTGCGTCCTATAAAACTTGGATTCTTGTACTCAATTGTATTCTCTGGTCTCAAGTTTAATCGTAGATAACCCGGTCTTTCAGACAGTGAGTAAATGGATTCATCAGGTGTACGAAGAAAATTCCAACGAAAATCCAGTTGCTCACTTTCAAATGAATCATAAGCCGGCAAACTTGGCCATAGGTGTTCAGGAAGATCGGGACGTTCCATTTCAAGGTCGATTTTCCCTGTATCCGGACACATAACTGGCCAGTCGTCCTCCCAAATCATCGGTGCTAGGAAGGTCTCTCTACCTAAATTACGATAATGTCCTCCGTACGGTCTAGACGCTAGACATACAAGCCACCAATCACCATTTTGAGTCTCGATTATATCTGCATGCCCTACGTTAGCGATTTCTGAGTTCTTACCTAAATGTCTATGGGTTAAGATTGGATTTCTTTTAGACGATTCATACGGTCCAGTTATGGACTCACTTCTGGCCACCGTCACCGCATGTGTATAGCCAGTTCCGCCTTCAGCGATAATTAGATAATAATAACCATCTTTTTTATATAAATGGGGTGCTTCTTGTGCATGAGCGTTTTTAAGTGCGCCATCCCATATTCCCAGACGTTCTCCAACCAATTTCCCTTGGTTGATATCTAGTTCTTGCAACCAAATTTCATTTTGCTTAAGGTGTTTCTTTCCAGTAGGTGAAAGCCTATTCCCTGTATAGTACACACGTCCATCGTCGTCAAAAAAGAGTGATGGATCGATACCAGGAGCATCCTCTAACCAAACTGGGTCAGACCAAGGTCCTTCAGGATTTTTTGCTGTCACATAAAAATTCCTTCTAGCCCCTTCCCTACTCACAACAAATGTTGTAATCATATAGAACGTTCCCTCATGATAACGGATGGTTGGTGCCCATATTCCACATGAAGGAGGCGTATCCTTCAAATCTAGTTGGGAAGGACGATCTAATACATGACCAAGTTGTTTCCAATTCACAAGGTCTTTACTATGAAAGATTGGTACTCCAGGAAAGAACTCAAAAGTTGATGTAACTAGATAATAATCATCCCCCACCCTACAAATAGAGGGGTCTGGGTAGAATCCTGGAATAATAGGATTTTTAAATGTACTCACACAATCACTCCTTAAAAATATATGATTTTAGCCTTTCATTGATCCAATTAGTGCACCTTTTGCAAAGTACTTTTGTAGGAACGGATAAACCATTAATACAGGGATCGTTGCGACCACGATTACTGCCATTTTCACCGCAATCTCAGGTGGTGGAATATTTGTATACTCTGCTCCGTCATAATTTAATCCAGACGCCAACACAACTACTTGTCTCAGTAATACCTGCACGGGCCACTTAGAAGCATCATTTAGATACAAGATCGCATGCATATACGTATTCCAATACGTCACCGCATAAAATAGTGAAATGGTTGCTATCGCTGGCATTGAACAAGGAAGTACAATACGGAATAACACTCCAAAATCATTACATCCATCTATTTTTGCTGACTCTTCTAAACCAACAGGAAGGTTCATAAAGAAACTTCTAAGAATGATCATATTAAATGCATTTATTGAGACTGGAATAACTAGAGCCAATAATGTATTCATCAGGCCCGTTTGTTGTACGACTAAGAAGGTTGGAATCATCCCCCCATTAAAAAGCATAGTGAAGATAATGAAGAACATAATAAATCTTCTACCTACTAGGTCTCTTCTAGATAACCCATATGCCGTTAAAACGGATAGAAACATGCTCCATGCTGTTCCCCCAACCGTTACACCTATTGAGACAAATAGTGATCTAAGAATCGTATCCGTTGAAAAGATATATCTGTACGCATCTAAACTAAACGTAGTTGGGAAGATCAAGAAACTTCTTTGTGCAATCTCTGCGCTTGTTGCAAATGAGCTGCCGATCACATGCACAAAAGGAAGTACACACAAAAGTGCAATGACTCCGAGAATGAAGGCATTCATGCCTGTAAACAATCGGTTTGATATTGATTTTTCTCCTACCATGGTGTACCTCCTTTCTAATAAACGCCCTCTTCACCGTACTTTTTAGCCAATTTATTGGCTCCAACTACAAGAATAAGGCCGACTATTCCTTTAAAGAAACCAACTGCAGTACTATAACTGAATTGCCCCTGCTGTAGACCCGCTGTAAAAACATACGTATCAAAAATCTCTGCCACTGCACGGTTTGATGAATTTAATAATAGATAGACGTGCTCAAACCCTAACTCTAATACATCACCAATTTTTAATATGAGTAAAATGATGATGACGCTTCTAATAGAGGGCAGTGTAATATGCCAAATCTGTCTTAATCGACTCGCTCCATCAATTTTAGCTGCCTCATATAGCTGTGGATCCACTCCTGCTATTGCAGCTAAGAATATAATGGTTCCCCAACCTGACTCCCGCCAAATGATCTGCAGAATGTACATAGGCCTGAACCATTCTTCACTTAATAGGAAGTTGATTTGACCAAAACCCATCACTCGCAGGATGCTGTTAATGATCCCGCCATCCAACGTCAGCATCACATAACTAATGGATACAATAACTACCCATGACATAAAGTGAGGAATGTAGATAAGTGTTTGAACACTTCTCTTATACAAGTTACTCCGCACTTCATTTAACATCAAAGCTAGTATGATCGGTATTGGGAACGCTATGACTAACTGAAGAATAAATAAGACAATGGTATTCTTAAAAATCATCCAGAAATCAGGATCCTGGAATAATCGTTGAAAATGTTGAAACCCGACCCACTCACTTCCTGAGATACCGAGGTATGGTTTATAATCCTGAAATGCAATGATAAGTCCATACATTGGAAAGTACTTATAGATCAGAAAATAAATGATACCCGGTGCAATCATTAAATAAATGAGTTTGTTTTTCTTTATATTCTTCATTCGTTCCTTACGTCTGGCTGCTTTTAGGTCAATCTTCTGATTAGGCTCTAGTGATACTTGACTAGCCATGATACACCCCTTTCATTTAGAAGGAGCAGTTGATTTCTGCTCCTTCACTGAGTTATCCGTTTATTTCGTTATGAGACTCTGTATACTCATCCATGATGTCCTGACCACCTTGGTTGACCCAATTGTCGACAGCTTTCTCAAATCCTTCTTCATCCATTTGTCCAAGGATATACTGATAAGTTGCGTCATTAATGATCTCTTGTAAACGCTCTCCATTTTGAATATACGCATCTGAGTGCAAACCAATAGATAGATCTTGAATAAGGTAGTTTTCATTGTCTTTTTCTAACTCTGTGGCCTTTGTTTTCGGTTCGTAATCCGAGAAACCTTCATAACGACCACTGCTGTCCGCTTCACCTATTTCAAGTGACAAATATGGTTTGACTTCTCGATCAATTGCTTGTTGATTCTCTGCGATTGATTGAGCCATACCGTCTTCAACGTTGTAATGCTCGCCTTCCACTCCCCATACAAGTAAGTTGGTATTATCTGTTTCCATCAGTTGGTCATAAAAGGATAAGATTCGTTTTAGGTCATCCTCTGTTTCAACTGATGACTTAGGGAACATCAACATGCTGCCATAACCCGGAATCGACCATATTCCATATTCTCCGTGAGGACCTTCCACGTAATTATGAACGTCATATTCCAAATCAGGATTTAATTTTGACGCATCATTGTAAATAGATTCCACATCGCCCATTGAGCCAATGTACATTCCTGCTTTTCCTGTTTTAAACATATCCTGTTGATCAGTTTTGCTTGTAACAGGAAAGTCCTTATTCATATAACCGTTCTCATGAATGTCTCTAAAAAAGTTTAATGTATCAACGTACTCGTCAAACATAAACTCTGGAGTGATCACTCCATCTTTTTCTCCCCAATGGTTAGGTGTTCCGAACCATGAAGAAACAGCTTTAAAGGCTCCATACTCCAAATCACTTCTATCGGTTAAACCTATTGTGTCATCTTGGCCATTTCCATCTGGATCGTCTTCTGTAAATGCACGAACCATTTCAAACACTTCTTCGGTTGTAGTAGGAGCTTCTAAACCTAAATTTTCTGCCCAATCTTTGCGATAGATCATGCCTGACCTAGATAATGGTCTACCTTGATACAGGGAGTAGATTTTATCGTCAATCTTTACATTCTCCATAATTTCAGGCTTAAGCTTTTGTAAATTTTCGAATTCATCTAAATAAGGTCCAATCTCCCAAAATTGATCATCTCGTACAGCACCTTTAAACATGTCAGCATTTTTAATGGAAATAACCTGCGGAAGTGTTCCCGTAGCAAACGCTGCGTTTAACCGTTCATCATAGTTATTATCAGGAACCCATTGAATATCAAGAGTAACTCCCGTCTCCTCTTCAATCATATTTTGAATCTTTTTATCGGGAACTTCAGGAGTATGAAGTGTTGCCATTATAGTGATAGGGTCTGAATCACTCCCTCCTTCCGATGAAGCGCTTTCATTTTGATTACAGGCTGTGAGTCCCAGAATACCTACGCAAACACTTGTTAACACAGCTGCTTTATTTACTTTCTTCACAATAATCATTCCTCACTCTCTATTGGTGGCCATGCCGCTTAGCTTGATTGTAGCTTTTAGGAAATGTATTGAGAATAATCATTGCTTCAGGTGATTTTATATAGGTGGGATAAGTCATTGAGTCCTTACATGGGTTTATGATTACTGCTGTTATTTAGTGATTGATGCCACCAATATCAATTTAATTCATTGTAGGACTCTGTATACTCATCCATTATTATTTGACCGCCTTGATTTTTCCAATTGTCCACAGCTCTCTCAAAGCCTTCTTCATCTAACTGACCTAAAATAAATTGATACGTAGCGTCATTCATTATTTCTTGCAATCTCTCACCATCTCGAACATACGTGTCAGAGTTCAAGCCAATCGACATGTCTTGAATAAGATAGTTCTCATTGTCTTTTTCAAGTTCTGCTGCCTTAATTTTTGGTTCATATTCCGAAAGACCTTCATATCGTCCACTTGTTTCTGCTTCGCCAATTTCTATTGATAAGTAAGGCTTCACTTCTCGATCATTAGCTTGTTGATTCTCCGCTATCGGTCGAGCCATGCCATCTTCGACTGTATAATGCTCACCTTCTACGCCCCAAGTGATTAGGTTTGCAAGTTCTGGTTCCATAAGTTGATCAAAAAATTGAAGAATATGCTTTAAATCTTCTTCTGTTTCTATAGAAGATTTAGGGAATAATAACATTCTGCTATACCCTGGTATAGACCAAATACCATATTCACCATGAGGGCCCTCTACGTAGTTATGAACATCGTATTCTAAATCAGGATTTAGAGCTGAAGCGTCATTGTATAGTGTCTCAACATCTCCCATTGATCCTATATACATTCCTGCTTCTCCTGTTTTAAACATATCCTGTTGATCGGTTTTACTCGTTACTGGAAAGTCTCTATTCATGTATCCATTTTCATGGACTTCTCTAAAAAAGTGTAAGGTATCCATATACTCATCAAACATAAATTCTGGGGTGATCGTTCCATCCTTCTCTCCCCATTGATTTGGTGCTCCAAACCAAGAGGCTACAGCTTTAAATGCCCCATACTGTAGTTCATTTCGATCGGTTAAGCCTATTGTGTCGTCCCTGCCATTTCCATCGGGGTCATCTTCCGTAAATGCACGTAGCATCTCAAAGACCTCATCGGTGGTAGTTGGAGCAGACAAGCCCAATTCATCTGCCCAGTCTTTGCGATAAATGATACCTGATCGAGACAGTGGTCTTCCCTGGTAAAGGGAATAAATTTTATCGTCAAACCTCATATTGTCCATAATCTCTGGTTTGAGATTCTGTAGGTTCTCGAACTCATCTAAATAAGGACCAATTTCCCAGAATTGATCATCTCTAATGGCTTCGTAAAACATCTCTGGATTTGAAATATACAAAACTTGTGGCAAAGTACCTGTAGCAAATGCAGCATTGAGTCGTTCTTCATAGTTATTCTGAGGTACCCATTGAATCTCAAGCTCAGTATCTGTTTTCTCTTCAATCATTTCATGAATTTTTTTGTCTGGTACTTCTGGTGTGTGGAGCACCGCCATAATAGAAACAGGTTGAGATTCTTTCGCGCCATCCGAGGAAGCGCTTTCATTTTGGTTACAACCTAACAGTCCTAGAACCCCAATAAAACAACTTGTACCAACGACCATTCTCTTAGTTTTACTCATAAATTCCTCCCGACTTCGTATTTATTACATGCTAAAGGTCTTTCGGAAACTTATTAAAAGTGTATATCCAAAAAAAGAAATGATAATAATCATTTCTTCAGACTAATGTATCCCTCGTCATGTAAGGGTTTTCATATGGATGTGTGCTAATGATTATTGATTTTATAGTCAGTTATCTCCAATCGTATGATCTTTTCGGTTGGCTGCACGATACTGTCCAGGTGTCATATCTTCCTGTTTTTTAAAAGAACGAATGAAATTTTGGGAATTATTATATTGGAGCTTTTCAGCAATTTCTTTTACTGGTTTTGTTGTTTCCGATAGAAAATGCTTCGCCATCTCAAATCGATAGTACGTAACATATTCACTGAAGGTTTTCCCAGTACTTTGTTTAAAAACAGTGCTCAAATAGTTTGCATTATAATGCAAATACGAGGCACAGGATTCCAAAGTCAGTTGTTTATCATATTGCTCCTGAACAAACATAATCATTCGATCAGCTAATTGTTGATATTGAGACTCGTGAATTGTATGAAAACGATCAAGTAGTGGTGTTAGCAGTTGTTTTTTAAACCATTTCTCTACATCTTCTTTTCGATGAAGCTTCAGAAGCTCCTTGTATAGATCAGACTCCGTTCGATTGTCCAACATGTACTGATACAAACCACTTTCTTGTCTCAATCGGAGTAGTTTAGTGAGTAA